>NZ_JBHZEJ010000030.1:0-88188 GCF_042756365.1 Streptomyces sp. NPDC059092 | reverse complement strand
GGGTCTACCCGGCCCTCCGCACGGAGACCATGCGCAGCACGAGGTCGGCGTAGAGCGCGCCGACCTCGTCGGGCGTCCGGGGACCCGCCGCGTTGAACCAGCGCGCCACGTCGATGCAGAGCGAGAGCACCGCGAGCGTCGTCCCGGGCACGTCGGGGACGTCGAACTCCCCGTCCCGTACGCCGTCGACGAGGATCCGCCGTATCGCCGCGTTGCTGCTGCGCCGCAGCTCGACGATCTCCGCGCGGTGTTCGGCGCCGAGCGCGTCCAGCTCGTACTGGACGACGCGCGCCGTGGTGTGCCGCTCCGCGTGCCAGCGGACGAAGGTGCGTACGGCCTCGGAGAGCCGCTGTGCCGCCGTACCCTCGCCGTCCGCCGCCGTCGTCAGCAGCTCCAGGGCGCTGTCGTGGCCGATGCGGCTGATGCGGTGGAGCAGTTCTTCCTTCGTCTTGTAGTGGATGTAGAGCGCCGCGGGGCTCATCCCCGCGCGTCCCGCGATGTCGCGGGTGGTGGTGGCGTGGTAGCCGCGCTCGGCGAACGCCTCGACGGCGGCGACCAGCAGCTTCCTGGCCGCCTCAGGGGTGACCTCGCCCCACGGCGTGTTCTCGCCGTCCGCCGCCTGCTCCGCCGTGCGCATCGCACGCCCCTTCCGTTCGGCCGTCCATTCGACAGGACGCACACCATACCCCGGCGGTGAGCAAGCGCTTAGAGCTTCTGGAAGGGGTCGTGCTCGGCCAGGATCTTCTCCAGCCTGGCCTGGTCGACGCGGCTGACGAGCTGCCCGGCCTCCTGACGGTCCCTGATCACCTTGGCGAGAGTGAACGCCGAGGTGGTGAGGTAGAGGACGGTGACACCGAGGAAGCCCCGCACCCAGGCGCTGGCGTCGAGCTTGACGATCCCGACGGTCATGGCCACGAGGGCGAGGCCGAAGGAGACGACGGCCTGCACGTAATAGGCCGGGGTGATCTGCTGCTTGACGGGTGTGTCGGTCATGCGGCACAGCTTCCGCCGCCGTGGCGCGGGCCACATCCGTACACGTACTCAGAGCCGGTACTCAGGGCCCGGGTTCCCACCGGCGCGATACGGACCCGATATCGCGGTGAGAGCCGGAGGCCTGTCGGCGTACGTTGCCCGCATGACGTCTGCGCCCGGCTCGCCCGGTTCCTCCGGCCCGTCCGCCCCTCCCCCGTCCCGGCTGCCCTGGCTGCCGCTCGCCGCGGCGGGGGTGACGGTCCTCCTCTGGGCTTCGGCCTTCGTCTCGATCCGCAGTGCGGGCACGGCGTACGCGCCCGGGTCGCTGGCGCTCGGCCGCCTGCTGGCCGGGGCGCTGGTGCTCGGTCTGGTCTGGCTCGTACGGCGCGAGGGGCTGCCGCCACGGGCCGCGTGGCCCGGGATCGCCGTGTCGGGGCTGCTCTGGTTCGGCGTCTACATGGTGGTGCTCAACTGGGGCGAGCAGGAGGTCGACGCGGGGACGGCCGCGATGGTGGTCAACATCGGCCCGGTCCTCATCGCGCTGCTCGGCGGCCGGCTGCTCGGTGAGAGCGTGCCGCCCCGGCTGCTGGCCGGCATGGCGGTGTCGTTCGCGGGCGCGGTGGCCGTGGGTCTCTCGATGTCGGGCGAGGGGCACGCCTCGGTGCTCGGGGTGGCGCTGTGCGTGCTGGCGGCGGTCGCGTACGCGGGCGGGGTGGTGGCCCAGAAGCCGGCGCTGGCGCACGGGAGCGCGCTCCAGGTGACCACCTTCGGCTGCCTGACGGGCGCGGTCGCCTGTCTGCCGTTCGCGGGGCAGCTCGTCCACGACGCGGCGGACGCGCCGCTGTCGGCGACGCTCAACATGGTCTATCTGGGTGTGTTCCCGACCGCGCTGGCGTTCACGACCTGGGCGTACGCCCTGGCCCGTACGACGGCCGGACGGATGGGCGCCACGACGTACGCCGTCCCCGCGCTGGTCGTGCTGATGGCCTGGCTCGTCCTGGACGAGGTCCCGGGGCCGATGACGCTGGGCGGCGGTGCGCTCTGTCTCGCCGGGGTCGCGGTGGCGCGCTCGCGACCGCGCCGCCGCACCACGCTCGTCGCGGCCGGCGACGGGGCCGCGGAGCCGGAGCCGAGCCCCGCGCCCCCCGTGGAGAGGTCCTGACAGCGCCTGAACAACTCCGCCGGGCCCGAACGCGTCAGGCGCCGAGTCCGGGCTGATCCCTCGGGGCGGGGCAGATCCGCCGGCCGAAGTCGTCGAAGACGTAGAGGTGCGCCAGGTCGACCAGGAGCGGCACCTGCGCGCCCGTACGCAACCGCATGTCGGGGCCGGTACGGACGACCAGGTCGCTCGCGGCGATGGCGGCGCGTTCGGGGCTGTGCGGGGCGGGCTCCGGCGGGGTGCTCGGCTCGTCCACGGCCACGCCGCCACCGTTGTCGGGGCCATGGCCGTCGCTGTTGCCCTTGCTGTTGCCGCCGACCGCCCGGCCGCGCAGCCGGTCCAGCAGGCCGGGGCCGCTCCGGCGGCGTCGTACGGCGGACCTGGGGCGGGGCGATTCCAGATCGGAGACCACGGCGGGCCGCGAGCCGATGTCGAGATGGACGAGCGCCTCGTGCCCCTGGTACTCCATGTGCTCGACGATGCCGCTCAGCGCCACCTCGCCCGACCGGGCCTGGCTCGGCGGGGCGATCCTGGCCGCCTCGGAGCGCAGGCCGACGATGATCTGCCGTCCCTGCTGGATACGGAGCAACTGATGGTCGGAGCTGAGGGGTTCGGGCAGCGGCAGCCGCTGGCGGCCGAGGTCGATCGACATCCGGCCGTCGAGCGGCGCGTGGACGACGGCCTGGAGCAGATTGATCCGCGGGGTACCGATGAACGCGGCGACGAACACGTTCTCCGGCAGGGCGTACACCTGGCGCGGCGCGCTGACCTGCTGGAGCACCCCGCCCCGCATCACCGCCACCCGGTCCCCGAGGGACATCGCCTCCGCCTGGTCATGCGTCACATAGACGGTGGTGACGCCGAGTTCGGCGGTGAGCTGGGCTATCTCGGCCCGCAGATGGCTGCGCAGCTTGGCGTCGAGGTTGGAGAGCGGTTCGTCCATCAGGAAGGCCGAGGGGCGGCGGGAGATGGCCCGTCCCATCGCGACGCGCTGACGCTCGCCACCGGAGAGCTGGTTCGGATAGCGGTCGAGGACGCTCTCGATGCCGAGCATCCTGGCGGTGGCCTCGACCCGGGCGGTGCGGTCCTCGTTCGGGTTCTCCAGCCGGAGCGGAAAACCGATGTTGTCGCGGTTGGTCATGGACGGATAGAGCGCGAAGTTCTGGAACACCATGGCCATACGGCGTTCACGCGGTGGCATGTGATTGGCATATTCACCGTCGAGGAAGAGATCTCCGTCGGTGATGTCCTCCAGACCGGCGATCATACGGAGCACCGTCGATTTCCCGCACCCTGAGGGGCCGAGGAGCACCAGGAACTCGCCAGGCGCGATATCGAGCGAGAACCGGTCGACCGCCCGGGCCGTCCGTCCGTATGCCTTGCTGACGCTGTGCAGGGAAATGGCGCGAGTCATGAATGGTTCCGCCCGGAAGAGGAAGATGGAGCGGGCTGCGAACGCCTGAAGTTAGCCGACTACGCGCGGTCAGGGAATGATTCGCGCGAAGGTTCCACTCCACTCCCACGACCACTCGCACCGCCACTCCCGCTTCCGCTCCCCCCACCACTCCCGCTCGCACTCTCAGCACCACTCCCGCTGGTGCTCCCCTCTCCGTTCCCCGCCGCATCCGGTTTCCGTGCCGCATCCGGTTTCCGCGGCCCGAGGGCGGCCGCGCCCACCAGCAGCGCGCCGAGCATCAGGAACGGCGCGCCCGTGCCCGCGACGCCCGCGACCAGACCGGCCGAGGCAGGCGCGGCGACCTGCCCGAGGCGGTTGCCGGTGAGGCGCAGGGCGAGCGCGGTGGAGCGCGCGCCCTCGGGGGCGGCCCGTACGACGGTCGTCATCGACAGCGGCTGGCCGACGCCCAGGCAGAAGCCGAGCGCGGCGAGCATCAGCGCGAGCCCCCACACCGGTACGGGCAGGGCGATGCCCGCGCACAGCAGGCCGCCGAGCAGGCAGGTGGCGGTGAGCAGGACCGTGCGGCCGACCAGGCGGAGCATCGGGGGCATCACGAGGCGGCAGGCGATGGTGGCGGCGGCGCGCAGGCTGAGCAGGGCGCCGATCACGGCGGGCGCGATGCCCCGCTCCTCGCCGACGACCGGCAGATAGGCGGTGAGGATGTCGGTGGTGGAGAGCACGGCCAGGCTGATGAAGATCCCGGCGGGCACGCCCCTGGTGCGCAGGATGCGGTGGACGGGGGCCGGGCCGCGGGTCCGGTCCGGCGTGGCGACGGGGGTACGGGGCTCGACGCGCCACAGCGCGGAGAAGGAGACCGCGGCAGCGGCGGCGGCGACGAGCAGCGCCAGCGCGCTGGTACGGGCCATCGCGCCGCCCTGGCCGGAGACGACGAGGCCGGCCGCGGCGGGTCCCGCGAGCTGGCCGAGGGAGGCGCCGATGGTGAAGTGGCCGAAGTTGCGGTCCTGTTCGGCGGGCGCGCTGCGGCGGGCGACGATCGACTGGGCGCCGATGACGAAACAGAGGTGGCCGAGGCCCATCACCCCGCTCCAGGCCGCGAGTTCGGTGAGGGAGCCCGCCAGACCGCTGAGGGCGCACCCCGCGGAGATGAGGACGACACCGCTGACGAGCAGTGGGAGGCAGCGTCCGTGGTCGGTCCTGCGGCCGAGGGGTACGGCGGCGAAGAGCGGCAGCAGCGCGTACACGGCGGTGATCACGCCGATGGCGCGCTCGTCGGCGCCGACCGACAGCGCCCGGTAGGAGACCGCCGGCCGCGCCATCGACACCGCGCCCTGGGCGAACCCGAAAGCGATGACGAGGCGCAGGAGCCAGCTTCTCCCACCGGGCAGCACATCGTGTGCGGAGGCTTTGATCATCAGATGATGCCGAAGACTACCCCGGCGGCGAGAACGACGAGCGCGGTGAGCGCGGCCCATTTGACGGTGAAGCGGGTGTGGTCACCGAACTCGACCTTCGCCATGCCGACCAGGACGTAGACGGCGGGGACGAGCGGGGACGACATGTGCAGCGGCTGGCCGACGAGGGAGGCGCGGGCGATCTCCAGCGGGGAGACGCCGTGCGCGGCGCCGGCCTCGGCGAGGACGGGCAGGACGCCGAAGTAGAAGCCGTCGTTGGACATGAAGTAGGTGAGCGGCAGGCTCAGCACGCCGGTGACGATCGCCATGTGCGGGCCCATGCCGTCGGGGATGGCGCTCACGAGCCAGTCGGCCATGTTCTGGACCATCCCGGTGCCGGTGAGGACGCCGGTGAAGACCGCGGCGGCGAAGACCATGCCCGCCACGTTGAGGACGTTGTCGGCGTGGGCGGCGATACGGGCCTTCTGCTCGGCCATGTTGGGGTAGTTGACCGTGAGGGCGAGGGCCGCGCCGAGGAGGAAGAGCACCGGGATCGGCATCAGTTGCATGATCATGGTGGTGAGGAGGACGAGGGTCAGCCCGGCGTTGAACCAGTAGAGGCGGGGCCGCAGGGTGGCGCGGTGGGGGTCGAGCCCCTGGAAGCCGTCGTCGTCGGCCTCGTCCGCCTTGTCGGCGCTGCCGTCCGTACCGGTGGTACCGGCCGCGGGGGCACCACCGGCGCCCGAGCCCGTGCCCGGTCCTGAGCCCGTACCCGTACCCGAAGCGGCGCTTGCGCCCTTGCCGTTGCCGCCACCGGTCTTCACGAGAAGCTGCTCGGTCTTCGTCCCGGACGTCTCGTCCGGCGTCTCGGTGACCGTGCCGGTCTTCAGCGCCTCGTCCAGCGTCAGCACGCCCAGCCGCTTGCGCTCCCGGATGCCGAGCACGTACGCGAGGATCAGTACGCAGAGCAGTCCGACGGCGAGCGCCGGGATCATCGGGACGAACACGTCGCCCGCGTCCACCTTGAGCGCGGTGGCGGCGCGGGCCGTCGGGCCGCCCCAGGGGAGGGTGTTCATCACGCCGTTGGCGGTGGCGGCGACGCCGGTCATCACGACCCGGCTCATCCCGAGCCGCTTGTACAGCGGGTACATCGCGGAGACGGTGATCATGAAGGTGGTCGAGCCGTCGCCGTCCAGCGACACGATCGAGGCGAGCACCGCCGTGCCGACGACGATCCGCATCGGGTCCGCCTTGCAGAACCGCAGGATGCCCCGGACGATCGGGTCGAAGAGTCCGACATCGATCATCACACCGAAGTAGACGATGGCGAACATCAGCATCGCGGCGGTGGGCGCGAGGTCGCCGACGCCTTTGATGACGTAGTCGCCCAACTGCGCGCCCTGTCCGACTATGACGCAGAAGAGTGCTGGTATGAGCACCAGCGCCGCGATGGGCGACATCTTCTTCATCATGATCAGCACCAAGAAGGTGGCAATCATGACGAAGCCGAGGATGGTCAGCATTGGGAGGCCCCTCACGTTCACCTTTGAACTGCCGCCGGGGGCGGCGGTGCGGATGACGTTAGGGCGCGGTTCCGCGCGTTAACAAGATGTTGACAAGCGAGCAATACGAGCAGAACCCCAGGTCACGACGGGGGTGGTAGGGCAACGCCCGTCAGCGCGCACCCGGGGCGACAGGGGCCGGGGGCGCCACGGGCGCCAGTTCGACGGGGAAGCCGTTGAGTACGGCCGTACCGGAGAGCGGGTCGAGCCGGGAGCCGTCGAGGAGCTGATTGACGTTGACGCCGGGGTGTCCGCTCGCCACGGACGTCCTGGTGCCGGGCCGGTCGTGGCCCCAGCCGTGCGGCAGGCTCACCACACCGGTCCGTACGGCGTCGGTGATCTCCACCGGCGCCTCCAGCTCGCCCCCGTCGGCGGTGATCCGGGCGAGGGCGCCGTCGTGGAGTCCGATCCTGGCGGCGTCCTCGGGGTGGATCTGGAGGGTGCAGCGGTTGGAACCGCCGTTCAGCACGCCGACGTTGTGCAGCCAGCTGTTGTTGGAGCGGAGATGGCGCCGCCCGACCAGGACGAGCCCGGCGGGCCGCCCGGCCAGGGCCGCGCGCAGCCGGGGCAGATCGGCGGCGATCGGCGCGGGCAGCAGTTCGATCCGTCCGCCGCGGGTGCGCAGCGGTCCCGGCAGACGTGGCCGCAGCGGGCCGAGGTCGATGCCGTGCGGATGCTCCAGCAGCCGCGCCAGGCTGAGCCCCGCCGTACCGGCGCCGGCCTCCCCGGTACCACCGTCCGTCTCCGGCGTACCGGCGCGGAAGCCGTCACCGTACGGGCCGAGGCGCAGCTTCAGGTCGAGCCGGCGCTCCGGTCCGCTCTGCCCGGTGAGGAGGACGGCCAGTTCGCCCGGGTCGCGTCCGTGGACCGGTGAGTGCGGGTCGGCGACGGCCTTGCCCAGCTCCCGGGCGATCGCCAGGTCGTCCACGGTGGCGGGGTCCGCGCCGTGCGCCCCGCTCACCGCGAGGATCAGCCGGGCGTGTATCTCGCTCTCGTCGAGCTGCCCCTCCGCCGGCGGGACGGCGGCCCGGGTGTAGCGGACCTGGTTGTGTACGGCGAAGCCGTTGAAGGCGAAGTCGAAGTGTGCGCTCCGGGCGGGTGGTGGTGGGGGCAGGACGACATCGGCGTGGCGTGAGGTCTCGTTGAGGTACGGGTCGACGCTGACCATGAAGTCCAGCCCGGCCAGGGCCCGGTCGAGCCGGTCGCCGTCGGGCGCGGAGAGCACGGGGTTGGCGGCGAGGGCGATCACGGCGCGGATCCGGCCCTCCCCCGGGGTCTCGATCTCCTCGGCGAGCGCGGCCAGGGGCAGCTCCCCCTTGGCCTCCGGGTGCCCGGCGACCCTGCTGGCCCAGCGGCCGAGCGCGAACCCCTTGCCGGGACCCGGCGGACGGGGCGCGCGGTCGGTGGCGGAGAGGGGGAAGAGCGCGCCCCCGGGCCGGTCGAGGTTGCCGGTGAGGATGTTCAGCACGTCGACGAGCCAGCTCGCCAGGGTGCCGTGCTCGACCGTGCAGCTTCCGATCCGGCCGTAGACGGCGGCGGTGGGCGCCGCGGCCAGCTCCCGGGCGAGTGCCCGGATGTCCTCGGCGGTCAGGTCGCAGGCCGGGGCGACGGCCTCCGGGGTGAAGTCGCGTACGGCCTCCCGGAGGTCGTCCATCCCCTCGGCCAGCTCCGCGAGCGGTCCCGGGTCGGTGAGCTTCTCCTCGAAGAGGACCTGGGCGAGGGCGGCGAGCAGCAGGGCGTCCGTGCCGGGGCGGATCGCCAGGTGCCGGTCGGCGAGGCGCGCGGTCCTGGTGCGGCGCGGGTCGACGACGGTGAGCGTGCCGCCCCGGGCGCGCAGCGCCCTGAGTCTGCCGGGGAAGTCGGGCGCGGTGCAGAGGCTGCCGTTGGACTCCAGGGGGTTGGCGCCGAGGAGCAGCAGGTGGTCCGTACGGTCCAGGTCGGGGACGGGGATGGCGAACGGGTCCCCGAAGAGCAGCCCGCTGGAGACGTGCTTGGGCATCTGGTCGAGGGTGCTGGCGGTGAAGAGGTTACGGGTGCGCACCGCGCCCAGCAGGAGCGGCGGATAGAGGGCTCCGGCGACGGTGTGGACGTTGGGATTGCCGAGGACGACGCCGACGGAGTCCGGGCCGTGCTCGGCGGCGAGCGGGGGCAGCCGGGCGGCGATCAGGTCGTACGCCTCCCGCCAGCTCGCCTCCCGCAGCTCGCCGCGGGAACCGTCGGGGCCGTACCGGCGTACGAGGGGGAGGCGCAGCCGGTCGGGGTCGGCGTCCAGCTCTCCGAAGGAGGCTCCCTTGGGGCAGATGAAGCCCCGGCTGAAGATGTCGTCGCGGTCGCCGCGCGCGCCGGTGACCGTGGTGCCCTCGATGGTGAGGGTCAGTCCGCAGGTGGCTTCGCAGAGGGGGCAGATGCGCGGTGCCGTACGGGCCATGGTTCCTCCGGGGGCGGCGGGGTGACGCGCGGGCGGCGCTCTGCCGGACGGCGCGCCCCTCAGCATACCGACCGGTACGGATGACGGAAGGGGTCGTGCGGGACGGCTCCCCGGCGACGGCGCGGCCCGTCCGGTCGGGCGTGCGGCCCGTTCAGTCGAGCGTCTTCGCGAGATAGCCGCGCAGCAGTTCCCTGGTCTCCGCGACGATCCCCGGTTCCCCCGCGGCGTCCGTGCGGAAGGCGAGTTGGAGGAGCGCGTCGGTCGCCTCGACGGCGACCAGGACCGTTCGGTGCAGCGCCGCGTCCGGGGTGCGGCCGAGGTGCGTGGCGAGCAGCCCGGTGAGGCGGCGGGCGACCCGGTGGTTGGGTTCGGAGTCCGGGTCGTCCCGGTCGGGGGCGGGCGCGGGGCGGCGGACGCCGACCGGGAGCTGAGCGCCGAAGTCGACGAGGGAGAAGCCGGGCACGGTGCGCTTCATGGCCAGGTACTCGTCCAGCAGCGCGTCGACGGCCCCGCGCCAGTCCCCCGCGTCGAGCCGGGCGAGGCGGTCGGTGATGTGCGCGGCGTAGCGGTCCAGATTGCGGCGGGCGAGGGCGTCCGCCATGGCGCGCTTGTTGCCGAAGAAGCGGTAGACGGAGCCGATGGGGACGCCGGCGCGGGCGGCGACGGCGCGGGTGGAGAGCTGTTCGTACCCCGTCTCGTCGAGGAGTACGGCGCAGGCGTCGAGGATCCGGGCGAGCCGCTCCGTGCTCCGGCGCTGGACGGGGACCCGGCGCAGCGCGGCGCCGTCGGCGCCGGCACCCGTGCCGTCAGGGCCCACGCCGTCGGCGCCGGCCTCGGAGAGGGGTACGGGGACGGCGGCGGGCTGCGGGTTCGTACGGTCGCGTGACACGGGCCCCATGATGCCGCGCGGCCCCGTTGACGTGCCGGGGAGTCAATCCTACGGTTGTCCATAGGATTGACTCCGGGGTTCGCGAGGTCCCGGGGACCCTTCGACCAGGGAGCGGACGATGAGCGGCATCGAGCGGGCACGGAAGGCGGCCACCGACCTCGGCCACTCCCCCGGCTTCGGCAACGAGCACAGTTCCGAGGCGGTGCCCGGGGCGCTGCCGCACGGCCGCAACGCCCCGCAGCGCGCGCCGCTCGGGCTCTACGCGGAGCAGCTCAGCGGCAGCGCCTTCACCGAGCCCCGGGCCCACAACCGCCGCTCGTGGCTCTACCGCATCCGCCCCTCGGCGGCGCATCCGCCGTTCGTACGGATCGACAGCGGCGCGGTGCGCGGCGCGCCGTTCACGGAAGTCCTCCCCGACCCCAACCGGCTGCGCTGGAACCCGCTGCCCGAACCGCCGCCGGGCACCGACTTCCTGGCCGGCCTCTGGACGCTGGGCGGCAACGGGGACGCGGGGCAGCGCTCGGGCATGGCGGTGCACCTGTACCACGCCAACGCCCCCATGACGGACCGGGTGTTCAGTGACGCGGACGGCGAACTGCTGATCGTGCCCGAGCACGGCGGGCTGCTGCTCCGTACGGAACTGGGGCTGCTCGCCGCCCGCCCCGGCGAGGTGGCGCTGATCCCGCGCGGGGTGCGGTTCCGGGTCGAGCCGCTGGACGACGTCGTGCGCGGGTACGTCTGCGAGAACCACGGGCGTCCGTTCGTACTGCCCGACCTCGGCCCGATCGGCGCCAACGGCCTGGCCAACGCGCGGGACTTCCTCGCGCCCGTCGCCGCGTACGAGGACATCGAGCGGCCGACCCAGGTGATCAACAAGTACTGCGGGAACCTGTGGTCCGCCACCTACGACCACTCGCCGCTCGATGTCGTCGCCTGGCACGGCAACCATGTGCCGTACGTCTACGACCTGCGTCGCTTCAATGTGATCGGGTCCATCAGCTACGACCACCCCGACCCGTCGATCTTCACCGTGCTGACCTCGCCGTCCGACACCCCGGGCCTCGCGGGCGTCGACTTCGTGGTGTTCGCGCCGCGCTGGCTGGTCGGGGAGGACACGTTCCGGCCGCCGTACTTCCACCGCAACGTGATGAGCGAGTACATGGGCCTGATCGAGGGCGCGTACGACGCGAAGACCGCCGGTGAGGGCGGATTCGTGCCGGGCGGCGGCTCGCTGCACAACATGATGTCGGCGCACGGCCCCGACCGGGAGACCTTCGACCGGGCGAGCGCCGCCGAGCTGCGCCCGCAGAAGATCGACGACGGTCTGGCGTTCATGTTCGAGACCCGCTGGCCGGTGACGCTGTCCGGGCAGGCGGCCGGGGCGGCACATCTCCAGCAGGGGTACGACGACGTGTGGCAGGGTCTTGAGCGCCACTTCAGGCCCTGACTCGTCCTGGGAGTAACCGGTGACCGCCTTCGCCCCCGACTCGCTGGTCCTGAACCGCAAGCTGCCGCTCTGGTATCAGGTCTCGCAGTCCCTGCGCGCCTCGATACTGGGCCGCCGTCCGCACGATCCTCTGCGGCTGCCCACGGAGGAACAGCTCGCCGCGCACTACGGCGTCAGCGTGCTGACCATGCGCCAGGCGCTCAAGGAGCTGGAGCAGGAGGGGCTGATCAACCGCCACCGGCGGCGCGGCACCTTCATCGAGCCGGGCGTGCGGCGCGGCGCCCCGCGCCGCCTCCTCGGCTCGGTCGACGCGATCGTGGCGCAGCAGTCGGGCGAGCTGACGACCGTCCTGGGCCACGGTCCGGCCCCGGTCCCCGGTGAACTCGCCGAGTACTTCCCCGGGCTGGACGAGGTGGTCGCGTACCGCAGGCTGCGCCGCGACGGCGAGAGCGGCGAGCCGGTCAACTGGGCGGAGAACGCGGTGCGTCCCGAGGTCGCCGCGGGTATCGACGTCGCGGACCTGGAGCGCTGGCCGATGACGAAGGTGCTGCGCGACACCCGGGGGATACGGATCAGCAGGATCACCGACACGGTCGAGGCCCGGCTGGCGGACCCGGCGACGGCGGAGCTGCTGGGGGTGCCGCTGCTGAGCCCGATCCTGCACTACACGGGGGTGACGTACGACGAGAGCGGCCGGGTGGTGGACGTGGCCAGGATCCGCTACCGGGGCGACCGGTTCTCCTTCTCCGTCACCGTGGAGACGGACACCGGCCTCACGGGTGAACCACCACCGCGCTGACCGGGCCGTTAGGCTTTCGCCGACGGCGCACGGAGCGAGGGCGACGGGGAGGGTGTCCGGGATGGCTGCGACGCGGGCCGACGCGGCGTTCGGGGACGCCCCGCCGCTCGGCGAGGTGATGCCGTGGTCGACGCCGCCGCTGCGGCTCGGGCGGCCGTGGGTGCTCGCGCCGGACTCCGGCTCGCTGACGGCCCGCTGGGACCGGCTCGTACGGGCCGGGGACGCCGAACGCGAGGCGCTGTTCGGGGCGACCCGGGCCCGTACCCCGCGCAGCGCGGTCGCGGCGCTGCCCGGGCAGGCCACCGGCACCGGGCGGTTCGCACGGGAGACGGGGCGCTGTCCGGAGCCGCTGCGGGTGGCGCACGGACCGTTCGACGAACAGTGGCTGATCCCCGACCACCGGCTGATCGACGCGGCGCGCCCCGAGCTGTGGCGCGTCGCCGACGCCCGCCAGATCTTCGCCGTGGAGCAGGGGTACGTGCCGAAGGCCGGGGCGGCCCAGGCCGGCATGGAGCCCGCGCTGCTGGTCAGCGCCGTGCTCCCGGACGGCCACTCCCCCGCCGGGCGGCCGGGCCGGATCAGGCCGCTCTACCGGCGTCCCGGCGGCAGGGAGCCCAACCTCGCCCCCGGGCTGACGGAGCTGCTGGCCGCGCGCCTGGGCCGGGAGGTCGGCGCCGAGGACGTGCTGGCGTGGGCCGTCGCCGCCGCCGTCCCCTCGCCCGCCGGGTGCGTGGTGCCGCTCACGGCCGACCCCGGCGTCTGGGCCACCGGGGTGGAGCTGGGGCGACGGATGACCGGGATCCAGCTCCGTGGGGCGCGCGGCGGCGAACGCCCCCGGCTGCCCGGCGGGCGCCGCCCGTACGTACGCGCCGCCGTGCCGGACCGGCCCGAGTCACTGACGTACGACGCGGCGGACGAGGCGCTCGGTGTCGGCACGGGCCGCATCTCGCCCGTACCGGCGGAGGCGTGGGACTTCACGGTCGGCGGGGTGCGGGTGCTGGAGCTGTGGTTCGAGCGCCGCGCCCGCCGCGCGGACCCACCGGAGCCGGGCACGCTGGAGGCGATCCGGCCGGCCGGCTGGCCCCAGGAGTGGACCTCGGAGCTGCTGGAGCTGATCACGGTCCTGGCGCTGCTCGCGGAAGTCCGGCCGCTCCGGCGGAGGCTGCTCGCCGAAGCCGCAGCCGCGGCGGCGGTCGGGCGGGCCGAGCTGCGTACGGCCGGCGTCCTGCCGGTCCGGGCGGCGGCCCGCCGACCCGCGTCGGTGCTCGACCACCACGAGGAGGGCCCGGACGGGCAGTTCGCCCTCGTCTAGGGCTCGGGGGCCAGGGGGCGGGGTCCAGGGCTCCGGGGCCAGGGCTCGGGGGCGCCCTGAGCCCTCGGGAACTGGGGTCCTCGGTCCCCTCAAAGCCTCAGGACCGCCGGCCGCTCGTCCGCTCCGCCGCCGGTACGAACGAGTCGAGCACCCGGCTCAGCGCCCGGTCGAAGACCGCGTCCATGTCGACGGGGCCAGAGCCCTCCGCGACCGCCGCCGACACCCGCGGATACCGGCCCGAGGCCAGTTCGCCCACCATGTACGCGATCCGGACCTCGTGCTCGCGCTCCGCGGACCAGGGCAGTGACCGCACGCGCTCCGCGGTGTGGAGTTCGTTGGCCATGTACGTGGTCACCACCCCGTTGACCATCGCGACCAGCTCCATCTTCTCGCCGTAGGGGATGTCGAGCGCGTCCAGGCAGTGCAGGCTGTATTCGAGGAAGCCGATCACGTTCGGGCTGAATCCGTAGGCGCTCGACATCAGCCCCGCCATCCAGGGGTGTTCCCGCATCATCGTGCGGGCGCGGTACGCGAGATGGGTCAGGTCGGCGCGCCAGTCGCCGGACGGTGCCTCGGGCAGCGGGTAGGCGCCCGCGACCGCGTCGGCCATCAGCTCGTACAGGTCCTCCTTGCGCGGGATGTAGTTGTAGAGCGACATCGTGCCGCAGCCCAGCTCGCCCGCCACGTGCCGCATGGTCACGGCGCCGATACCGCCCGCGTCGGCGATCCGGACGGCGGCGGACGCGATGTCGGCGCGGCTGTAGGCAGCCTTCGGCCCGCGCCCCGCCCGCTCGGGGCGGGCCCAGATCACTTCGGGTTCAGCAGGTCGCCCCGCCATGGATCATCACCTCGCCCACCATCGTAGTTACGTACACCGTACGTAGTGCGCTACGGTGGCCACATGACAACTACGTACGCTGTACTTAGTGAAGGTCTGGAGAAGCGCTTCGGCGGCGCCGGTGGCGTGACCGCCCTGAGCGGGCTGGATCTGGCCGTGGCCGAGGGCACCGTCTGCGGGGTGCTCGGGCCGAACGGCGCGGGCAAGACCACCGCCGTACGGGTACTGACCACCCTCAGCGCGCCGGACGCGGGCAGCGCCCGGGTGGCGGGCCACGACATCGTGCGCGCGCCGGGAGCGGTCCGCCGCGCGATCGGGGTCACCGGTCAGTACGCCGCGGTCGACGGCGAGTTGACGGGCCGGGAGAACCTCCGGCTCTTCGCCAGGCTGCTCGGCCTCCGGGGCGCGGCCGGCCGGTCGCGCGCCGACGAGCTGCTGGAACGCTTCGAACTGGCGGACGCCGCCGGCCGGCCCGCACGGACCTACTCGGGCGGGATGCGGCGCCGCCTCGACCTGGCCGTCAGCCTGCTGACCCGCCCCCGGGTGCTCTTCCTGGACGAGCCGACCACCGGGCTCGACCCGCACAGCCGCAACCAGATCTGGGCCGCCGTGCGCGCGCTCGCGGCCGAGGGCACCACCGTCCTGCTGACCACGCAGTACCTGGAGGAGGCCGACCGGCTCGCCGACGACATCGTCCTGATCGACCGGGGCAGGGCCGCCCACCGCGGCTCCCCCGCCGAAC
Source organism: Streptomyces sp. NPDC059092 (assembly GCF_042756365.1). NCBI lineage: Bacteria > Bacillati > Actinomycetota > Actinomycetes > Kitasatosporales > Streptomycetaceae > Streptomyces > Streptomyces sp. NPDC059092. The sequence goes on along the minus strand of NZ_JBHZEJ010000030.1, from coordinate 73,232 downwards.
TCAAGTCACGGATCGGCTCGTACGCGGAGGCGGTCCTCGCCGAGGAGGCGACGGCGGACGCGGCGGAGGCGGCGCTCCTCTCGGCGGCGGGCGTGCTCGACCAGCTCACCGGCGCCGAGCCGGTGTTCGACCGGGAGCGGCGCGCGGTCGGCGCCGTGACCACGGACCCCACGCTGACCCTGCCCCGGATCGTCCGGGAACTGGACGCGGCGGGGGTCCCGGTGATCGACGTGAGCCTGCGGCCTCCGACGCTGGACGAGGTGTTCCTCCGCCTGACCGACCGCACAGCCGGTTCCCTCCCCCTGACCGACCGCACGGGCGGTCCTCTCACCGAGGAGCAGATCGCATGAGCACACTCGCGTACGACAGCGGCGCCGTCCTGGGCCGGCACCTCCAGCGGATCAGGCACGCGCCGGGCATCGTGATCCTCACCCAGACCATGCCGATCAACATGCTGCTGTTCTTCGGCTACGTCTTCGGCAGCGCGCTGGCGATGCCGGGCGAGGAGTACCGCGCGTACCTCGTGCCCGGGCTGCTCGCGGCGACCGCCGCCGGCGGCCTGATGACGGGGATGTTCCAGGCGTCGTACGACGTGCAGCGCGGCGTCACCGACCGGTTCCTGACGCTGCCGATGAGCCGGGTCGCCGTACCGCTGGGACAGACCCTGGCGGATCTGCTGACCACGCTCGTGGGGATCGTGCCCCTGCTGCTCGTGGGGCTCGCGGTGGGCTGGCGGATCGAGAGCGGGGTGGCCGGCGCGCTCGGCGCGGTGGGGCTGCTGCTGCTCTTCCGGTTCGCGGCCGCGTGGATCGGCACGTACGTCGGGCTGCTCGTCCGCAACGAGGAGATCGCGGGTCAGCTCGGCGCCGCGACGTTCGTCCTGCCGCTGCTGTCGAACGCGTACATCCCGGCGGAGGGGCTGCCCGGCTGGCTGCGTACGGTCGCCGAGTGGAACCCGATCAGCGCGATCGCCGCGGCGGTCAGGGACCTGTGCGGGAACGCGGCGCCCGCGGCGGACGCCGCCTGGCCGACCGCGCATCCGGTGGCCGGATCGTTGCTGTGGTCGCTGGCGCTGCTCTGCCTGTTCGTACCGCTGGCGGTCCGGCGGTACGCCAGGGGCGGGGAGTGAGACCGTACGGGCGACCGGCCGGCACGGTCCGGCGGTGACGACGGGGCCGCGGCCGGCCAGGGCCGGTGTCGGGGAGTGGACTCACCGGCCGGGCCGCCGCGGAGGGGACGGAGAAGGGGACGCGAACACGGCGGCGTGCACTCGGCCGGCCCACCGAACGGGTGTGGGCGGTCCGAGCGCGGGGGTGCCGCGGGGAGCCTGAACCGTCAGCGGCGGCTGCCGAAGAGCGTGCGACGCAGCCGCCGGAGCGGCGCGAAGAGCGAGACCCGCGCACCCCTGTTCCGATGCGTCCTCGACCTGTCCCGTGCGGTCAGCTCGCGCATCAGCAACGTCGCCTCGACCGTCTCCCGGCGCGGCACGGCGGGACCGCCGAGCACCGAGAGATGGCGGTCGAGGCGCGAACTGGTCGCGCTGCTCCCGCAGGTGATCGCAGGGATTCGCGCCCTGCTGTGCATCGTTATCTGTTCCATTCCACTCCCCACCCGTACGAGGGCACCCGGTCCGGGCAGGTTAACCCTATCGCCCCTTCAGGACACCCGTGTATCCCGCCTCCGGGCGGAACCACACTCGTACGGGGAGGAATGGTCACGGCTCGATCTGTGTGATTTCAGGGCGAGTTGGACAGTTCGCCCGTCCGTGAAGAACCTATGCGGCCGACGTGAAGACCGGCAGGTAACCCATGGTCTGGCCGGTGGCCGTGGGGTGGTACGACTCCCCGATGTCCAGCACGTTCAGGCTGTTGAGCCAGGAGGCGCTGGAGCAGATCTCGTGACCGGTGAAGGTTCCGGCGACACCGGCGAAGGTGAAGCCGTGGTCGGCGGCGCGCTTGGCGGTGGCGTCGTTGAGGTAGTCGGAGGCGTTGTTGATCGCGGTGCGCTTCGCCTCGCTGAGCCCCGCGACACACGTTCCCTTGAGCTGGTAGAAGCGGGGATAGCCGAGGACGACGACCCGGGCCGACGGCGCTCTGGATCTGATCGCCGTGTACACGGTGTCGAGGTTGCCGGGCAGGGTGGAGTCGACGAACGCGCGGGCCTGCGCGATCCGGTTGAGGCAGGCGCTCTCCGACTGGAGGACGCAGACCGTCATGACGTCGGAGAATCCCGCGTCGTTGCCGCCGATGGAGACGCTGACGAGGTCGGTGGCGGAGCTGAGCGGCCCGAGCTGGCTCGCGGTCACATCACCCGTGCGCGCGCCCGCGCACGCGGTGAACGCGAACGTGGCGGGCGAGTGCGCCGCGGCCCAGAGTGCCGGATAGGCCCTGGGCGTGCGCTTACAACTGCCACTGGCGCTGTCGTACCCACCGGAGCCGACTCCGGAGGAGTACGAGTCACCGAGCGCCACATAGTCGACGGCGGCGGCCGATTCGGTGGCCGAGACCGCCGATGCCCCGGTGAGGGCGAGGACCGCACCAAGGAGGAGCGAGGACGAGAATGCCGTGATCCGGGCCAGTTTCATAGAACCTCTCCTTAGCAGGATTTCTGCCACAACCGTCGTACCAGGGCGGACAGTTCACCGGAAGTGTTCATGCCAAGAACGTTCGGTGAGAGATTCTCCAGGATCGATATCAGTGCATGAAGGATGCGAAATTGAGCAGAACCGATCGGTGATGTTCCGGATTCGACCGACTAAGTACGGCCAAAGAAGCAGAAAACCGCGCGGAGGTTCTACCTCTTGCCATACAGTCCCCCTCATCAATACCGTCATACATCCACCCGCATCGGTCCATCATGCAAGCGGCTCCAGGGGAGGGCTCAAGCGTCGCGATGGCTCCCGGGGCGGGGCGCGGTAGGGGGGTGCCGCGCTCGGTGACCGCGTTCCGCGCTGCCGAGTCGCGTGCCGCGCGACCAGCTCCACAGCTCACCCGGCCGGCACGGAGTTCCATGTTCATGTGCCATGCCGTCACGGCGGGGTGAGAACCCCCCTTTCGAACCGGAAACACAGCGCGGCCGCCCGGGGGTGGGCGGCCCACCGGACGAGAGGGAATGAGACCCGTGAGCGCTTTTCTGCGCCCGGCGATACCGGGCGACGATCCGTTGGACCTTCCGGCACAGACCACGACCGACCTTCAAGCCACGGACCATCACGGCACGGACCTTCAAGGCACGGACCATCAGGACATCGGCCGGCAGGACATCGGCCGGCAGGACATCGGCCGGCAGGGCCAGGAGCTGCCGGCGTACCGGCCGATCTCCTCGCACCTCGCGATCACTCCGCCGGTGAGTGTGGTGATACCGGCGATGAACGAGGCACAGAACCTTCCGTACGTCTTCAGGACCCTGCCCGAGTGGATCCACGAAGTCGTCCTGGTGGACGGTGACTCCACCGACGGCACGGTCGAGGTCGCCCGCGCGTTACGGCCGGACGTCAAGGTCGTCGCCCAGCGCGGCAAGGGCAAGGGGGACGCCCTGATCAGCGGGTTCGCCGCGTGCACCGGCGACATCATCGTGATGGTCGACGCGGACGGCTCGGCCGACGGTCAGGAGATCGTCTCCTACGTGTCGGCCCTGGTCTCCGGCGCCGACTTCGCCAAGGGCTCGCGGTTCGCCAACGGCGGCGGTACGGACGACATGACGGCGATCCGCAAGCTCGGCAACCGGGTGCTCTGCGCCGTCGTCAACGCCAAGTTCGGCGCCCGCTACACCGACCTCTGCTACGGCTACAACGCCTTCTGGCGCCACTGCCTGGACGAGATCACGCTCGACTGCACCGGCTTCGAGGTGGAGACCCTGATGAACATCCGGGTCGTCAAGGCCGGGCTGAAGGTGCAGGAGATCCCGAGCCACGAGTACGACCGGATCCACGGGGTCAGCAACCTCAGAGCCGTCCGGGACGGCCTGCGCGTCCTGAAGGTGATCCTGCGCGAACGGGGCGTGCCCCGCTCGACCCGCCGCCGGCCGGTCGCCCTGCGGATCAGCGTCCCGGCGGGGCCGCGCGGGGAAGCGTCGTGACCGGACGTCCGGCGCACGGGAACACGGCGCCTTCACGTCACCGGCCGTTCACGGTGGTCGTCTGCGTCTACACCGAGGACCGCTGGGAGGACATCCTCGCGGCGGTCGACTCGGTGGCCGGGCAGTCCCTGCCCGCCCTGGAGACGCTGCTCGTGGTCGACCACAACCCGGCCCTGCTGGCGCGGCTCGCCGCCCGGTACGCGGAACACACCGCGCGCGGCGAGGTGCGGGTGCTCGCCAACGCGGGCCCGCGCGGGCTCTCCGCGGGCCGCAACACCGGGATCGCCGCGGCCCGCGGCGCGTTCGTGGCGTTCCTCGACGACGACGCGGTGGCCGAGCGCGACTGGCTGCGCCGCTTCGACGAGACGTACGGGGACGATCCGCGGATCCTGGCCGTGGGCGGACGGACGATGCCCGCGTGGGCCTCGGGAGGCAGACCCGCCTGGTTCCCCGAGGAGTTCGACTGGGTCGTCGGCTGTACGTACCGGGGGCTGCCGCAGGGGGTGGTACGGGTACGCAACGTCCTCGGCGGCAACGCGTCGTTCCGGCGTACCGCGTTCGACACGGCAGGGGGGTTCGCGACGGGCATCGGGCGCGACGGCGACAAGCGGCCGCTCGGCTGCGAGGAGACGGAGCTGTGCATCCGGCTCACCGAGGCCGTACCGGACGCGGTGCTGCTGATCGACGACCGCGCGGTCATCCACCACCGGGTCCCCGCGGCCCGCGAACGGTTCGGCTACTTCCGTACGCGGACGTACGCCGAAGGCCTGTCGAAGGCGCTGGTCGCCAGGAGCGTGGGGGCGGACAAGGGGCTCGCGTCCGAGCGCCGTTACACCACCCGCGTGCTTCCGGTGGGCGTCGCGCGCGGCCTGCGCGACGCGGTACGGGGCCGGCCGGCCGGGCTGGGCCGCGCCGGGGCGATCGTGGCCGGGACGGCCCTGACGACGGCCGGCTATCTGGTGGGCCGCTTCCGTACCCGGGGCGGGGACGTGGCGTTCGCGTCGGGCCCGATCGTACGGAGCGGTCCCGGCGGGCGGGAGGAGTCGCGCGGCCGGTGGGAGGCGGCCGTATGACGACGGGAGGGAGGGGGCCGGCGCGACGCGCACCGGGCCCCTCCGGCCCCTCGGCCGCACCGGACGCGGACGGGTGCGCGGGCGGCGGCGGTGTCGGCGGCGCCGTGCCGATCCTGATGTACCACGCCGTCGCGCACCGGCCCGCGCCCGCCACCCGCGCGCTCTCCGTCACGCCCGAGGCGTTCACGGCGCAGATGGCGCTGCTCGGCGCGCGCGGCTTCACCCCGGTCACCACGGCGCGGCTCGCCGACGCCTGGCGCACCGGGAAGCCGCTGCCGGAGCGCCCCGTGCTGATCACGTTCGACGACGGGTACGCGGGGGTGCACCGGCACGCGCTCCCCGTCCTCGCCGAGCGCTCCTTCGCGGCGACGCTCTTCGTCTCGACGGCGTGGCTGCGCGGTGCGTACGACGAGGGGGGCGCGCTGGACACCATGCTCGACTGGGACCAGGTACGGGAACTGGCCGCCGCGGGCACGGAGATCGGTGGTCACAGCCACACCCATCCGCAGCTCGACCAGCTCGACGACGGGCGGCTGCGCTTCGAGACCGGGCGCTGCCGGGAGATCCTGGCCGAGGAACTGGGCGCGGAGCCCGTCTCCTTCGCCTATCCGTACGGCTACTCCAGCCGGCGGGTGCGCCACGCCGTCCGCACGGCCGGGTTCAGCCAGGCGCTGGCCGTGGGCAACACGACGGCGCGCCGGGGCCAGGGCCCGTACGCGCTGCGGCGGGTGACCGTACGGCGGACCACCGGGGTCGAGGAGTTCGGCCGACTGGTGGAGGGCCGGGGGCTCGCCCGCGCCTTCGCCGGGGACCGGGCGCTGACCCGGGGCTACGCACTGGTGCGGCGCGCCCGCCGGGCCGTGGCCGTGGCGCGCGGGGCGGTGCGCGGCGGACGGTACGGGGGTGGCGTGGCGGACACCGGGTGACCCGGACGCGGCGCCGCGCTCCGCCGTCAGCGGGCGACGCGCCGGAGGGGGCAGGGGCCAAAACACCGTGCGGTGGCCGTCCCCGTGCCGGATCATGGGCGACATGTCCCCCAAGCCTCAGGACGCCCTGCCGATCCGGCTCACCGTCGACGACAGCGATTCGCCCTCGGATGTGGTCGACGCGCTGTTCCTCGGCCGCTTCGCTACGGGCGAGCAGCCGTACTCCCACAGCTCCACCATCGACCGGGTCAAGCCGGGCGCGGGCCTGCTGCCGCCCGGTGCCACCGTGCTGCGTCTCGCCCGCGACGACGACCGGAGCGCGACCCTCGCCGAGGGCGACGGCTGGACACTGCTGGTGTCCCGCTGGAACCGTGGCGCCGACGTGACGGTGACCGCCGTCAGCGCCGAGCTGGCGGAGGAGATCCACCGGCAGGCCACGGACGGCGCGCGCGACGATCCGGAGCCGCAGCCCGAGAACGTGACGATGGGGTTCTGGTACGTCTCGCCGCGGCGCGGCCCGCACCGTACGACGCGGCAGATCTCCGCGGGTACGTGGGACGAGGTCAGGCCCAACTACACCGCGCCGGTGGCCGAGGCGATGGACCGGCTGATGAAGGTGACGCCGGACGACATCGCGGGCCGGCTGCTGCTGTTGCACGGCCCGCCGGGCACCGGCAAGACCTCCGCGCTGCGCACGCTGGCCCGTTCGTGGCGCGACTGGTGCCAGGTCGACTGCGTGCTGGACCCGGAGCGGCTCTTCAACGACGTCGGCTATCTGATGGACATCGCGATCGGCGAGGACGACGGCTCGGCCAAGGGCCGGTGGCGGCTGCTGCTCCTGGAGGACTGCGACGAGCTGATCCGCGGCGAGGCCAAACACACGGCGGGCCAGGCACTGTCGCGGCTGCTCAATCTGACGGACGGTCTGCTCGGGCAGGGCAGGAACGTCCTGGTGGGGGTGACGACCAACGAGGATCTGGAGCGGCTGCATCCGGCGGTGGTCCGTCCCGGCCGCTGTCTGGCGAGGATCGAGGTCGGCTCGCTGACCCGCGCGGAGGCGATTTCCTGGCTGGGCGGGGAGGACGGCGAAGGGCAGGCGTCGGTGGGCAGGGAAGGCGCCACGCTGGCGGAGCTGTACGCGCTGCGCCGGGGCACGGGCCCGGCGTCGGTGCCGGCCCAGCACACGGGCCAGGAGGCGGGCCTGTACCTGTGAACCGAGGCCGGGGCCGGAGCCAGGGCCGGGACGCTCGCCTGGGCCCGCGTACCCGCCAGGGACCGCGTACCTGTCGGGGCCCGCGCACCCGCGGGGGCCGCGTAGCCACCGAGGCCTGCGCGCCCGTCGGGGCCCCCGCGTAGCCACCGGGGCCCGGAGACCTGCCGGGCCCCGGAGGCCCGCCGGCGCGGTCACTTCGCGTAAACGGCCCGTACGGCTTCCTCGGCCGCGGCGAGCGCGGCGCCCCTGCCGAGCCCGAGCCGCCGGGCACGCTCCGCGTACGCGCGGGCGGCCGACGCGGCCTCACGGTCGGCGGCCTCGCCGGCCGCGGCGACGAACGTACCGTTCCTGCCGCGGGTCTCGATGACCCCGTCCGTCTCCAGCGCGCGGTAGGCCTTGGCGACGGTATTGGCGGCCAGTCCCAGCTCCTCGGCGAGCCCCCGTACGGTGGGGAGCTTGTACCCGACCGGCAGCAGACCTGAGCGGGCCTTCGCGGAGATCTGGGTACGCAGTTGTTCGTACGGAGCGGTCACGGAGGCCGGGTCGATCACGATCTTCAACGTCACGGAGCGATTCTCCCCCACGAGCCGTGGGCGCCGTGTGACACGCGGCAGAGCTGGCCGGAACGCGACGGGAAAAAGAAGAGGCGGACCGGCGGCGGACGCACGTAGGGTCGCACACCATGACTGTGACTGTCCGTGATTTCCGCACCGAGGACGCCGCGGCCGTCGTCGCGCTGCGCCGTGCCTGCGTTCCGTTCCTCATCGTGACCGAGGAGGCCGTCCTCTTCGAGGTGGCGACCGCCAATCCGGCCAAGAAGTACCGCCTCCTGGTGGCCGAGGAGGACGGGGAGATGATCGGAACGGCGCATGTCGGGATCGCGTACGACAGCGAGGTGCCGGGTCAGTCCTCGGTCACCCCGCAGGTCCTTCCCGGGCGGCGGGGGCGGGGCGCGGGGTCGCTGATCCTCCGTACCGCCGAGGAACATCTCGCGGCCAACGGCGCGACCAGCGTCTACTCCTGGGCGCTGGACGAGCCGTCCAGCCTCGCCTTCGCCGAGCGCCACGGGTACCTCCCGAAGCGCCCGGCGCACTTCCAGCGTCTCGATCTGGCCGCGGGCGCCCTGCCCGAGCTGCCGGCCGAGCTCCCCTCGGGGGTGGTGCTGCGCACCGCGGCGGCGTACGCGGCCGATCCCCGCCCGCTGTTCGACGCGGACGCGGAGGTGACGGCCGACGAGCCGGGCGACATCAGCATGGACATGGACGACTACGAGGACTGGCTGAATCACACCTGGAACCATCCGTGTCTGGACCGCGAACTGACGACGGTGGTGGAGGTGGACGGCCGGGTCGCCGCGTTCACGGCCGCTCACACCGACGGCGCCACGCGCTATCTGACGGCCATGACCGGCACGCGGCGCGCCTTCCGGGGCCGCGGCCTGGCGAAACTCGCCAAGACGGACTCGCTGCGGCGCGCCCGTGCGGCCGGATACCGGGAGGCGTTCACCGCGAACGACGCGGGCAACGGCCCGATGCTGGCCGTGAACCGGTGGTTCGGCTACGAGATCTGCGCGTCCGAGGTACGCCACGTCCGCGACCTGGTCCGGCCCCCGGTCTGACTCCCCTCTCAGCGCGTCGCGGGCAGCACGACGGAGCGGTCGGTCTCCGTGGTGTGGGCGATCGGGTCGTCGTCCTCGTGCCAGTGCAGAACGAAGCGCTCGCCCTCGCGGTAGGCGTCGAGCCCCGCCCTGCAGTACGCGACCAGGTCGTCCGGGAGCCCGGACAGGGGGTGCCAGGAAAGGCCGGAGCACTTCTCCGGCTCCCGGTTGTACGGCTCGCCGCCCGCACCGTACGCCGCCTCGAAGAACCACCCGATCCGCGGCGCGCCCCCCGGCCCACGGTGCTGCATGACCAGCGCGACCCGCAGATCGTCGGGGCCGAGCGCGACGCCGATCTCCTCGGCCGCCTCCCGGATCATGGCCGTACGGACATCCTCGCCGGACTCCACATGGCCGGAAGGGCAGTTGAGCAGCCCGTCCGCGTACCCCGTCCCGGCCCTGCGGGCGAGCAGCACCTCGTCGCCCCGGCGCAGGACGAGATGGACGTCGACCACTTCGCGGTGCCGGCCGGCCGGCGCGGGCGTCGCGATCAGCGCGTACCGCTCGTCGTCGACCGGGCGGCCCCAGAGCGCGGGGTCCGCGGAGAGCCGTTCGTACCGGACGCGTCCGGTGAGCGCGGCCAGGGCCGTGGTCAGGCGTGCGGCGGGCAGGCCGGTCCCGGACCAGACCCCCTCGACCAGGACGAGCCGGCCCCCGGGCCGCAGCAGCGATGTCCAGTGCCGCAGGGTCTCCTCGGGATCGGGCAGCAGCCAGAGCACATGACGGGCCAGCACCACGTCGAAGCGCCGCTCCCCCACCGGCGGCCGGGCCGCGTCGCCGGTCAGGACCTCCGCGTCGGTGCCGGCCAGCTTGGCGCCGGCGAGGGCCGTCATCCGCGGGGAGAGATCGACGGCCGTCACCCGGTGTCCCCGCTCGGCGGCGAGCAGGGCGAGGCTCCCCGTACCGCATCCGAGGTCGAGCACCTGGGACGGCGTGGCGGGCAGCCACCGCGCCATCCTGGCCGCCCAGGCGGCGCGCACGGCGGGGTCCAGGAGCCCGTGGTCGGGCTCCTGGTCGAAGGTGTCGGCGGCGGCGTCCCAGTCGGTCGTGGTCATGTTCCGATGGTGCCAGCCACCACTGACAACGGGTCCGCCGCCGCCACCCGCCGCCTCGGGGCCTACCCCTCCGCGCGCGGGCCGCGCCGCAGCGCGATCAGCTTCCGGATGCCCGGCCAGGCCAGGAGCAGCACGATCACCGCGTACACCGTTACCGAGAACGGGGTGTTGACCAGCCCGGTCGCGCTTCCGTCGCTGATCTGGAGCGCGCGCCGCAACTGCTGTTCGGCGGCCGGGCCCAGGATGACGCCGATGACCGCGGGCAGTACGGGCAGGCCGTACCGGCGCATCCCGAAACCGATCAGGCCGATGATCAGCAGGATGACCAGGTCGAGGGCCTCGCCGCCGACCGCGTACGCGCCGACCGCCGCGAAGAAGAGGATCCCCGCGTAGAGGTACGGGCGCGGGATGCGCAGGAGTTTGGCCCAGACCGGGGCGAGCGGCAGGTTGAGCGCGAGCAGCAGCACCATGCCGACGAAGAGGGAGGCGATCAGCCCCCAGACCAGGTCGGGTTCGCGTTCGAAGAGCAGCGGGCCCGGCTGGATGCCGTACTGCTGGAAAGCGGCGAGCATCACGGCGGCGACGGCCGTCGTGGGCAGGCCGAGGGTGAGCATCGAGACCAGCGTGCCGGCCGCCGAGGCGGAGGCGGCCGACTCGGGGCCCGCCACGCCTTCGATGGCGCCCTTGCCGAACTCGTCCTTGTGCTTCGAGAGCCGCTTCTCGGTGACGTAGGAGAGGAAGGTGGGGATCTCCGCGCCGCCCGCCGGGATCGCGCCGAACGGGAAGCCGATGAGCGGTCCGCGCAGCCACGGCCGCCAGGTGCGGCGGAGGTCCTTCTTCGCCAGCCAGGGACGGCCGACCGGGATCGCCTCGCCCGAGGTGCGGCGCAGATGGGCGGCGACCCACAGGGCCTCGCCGATCGCGAAGAGCCCGACCGCGACGATCACCACGTCGATGCCGTCGGCGAGTTGGAGCGTGCCGAAGGTGAGCCGCTGCTGGCCGGTCATCTGGTCGAGCCCGACCAGTCCGAGCGTGAGGCCGATGAGGAGGGAGGCGAGGCCGCGGATCCGGGAGGAGCCGAGGACGGACGTCACGGCGATGAAGGCGAGCACCATGATCGCGAAGTAGTCGGGGGCGCCGATGTCGACGGCGAGCGAGGCGACGGTCGGGGCGAGGACGACCAGCAGGATCGTGCCGATCATGCCGCCGGCGAAGTGCCCGCCGGCCGCCGCGGCGAGCGCCTGGGCCCCGCGGCCCGCCTTGGCCATGGGGTTGCCTTCGATCGCCGCCACGACGGCGGCGCTCTCCCCCGGGGTGTTGAGCAGGATGGAGGTGGTGGAGCCGCCGAACATCGCGCCGTAGTAGATCCCGGCGAACATGATGAACGCGCCGGTCGGTTCGAGCCCGTACGTCACCGGGAGCAGCAGCGCGACCGCCATGGCGGGGCCGATGCCGGGCAGGACGCCGATCGCGGTGCCGAGCAGCACACCGATCGCGGCCCAGAGCAGGTTCATCGGCGTGAGTGCCGTGCCGAAGCCGTCGATGAGGGAGTTGAGGGAGTCCATCGGTTACGCCACCCCCATCAGCGGGCCACCGGGGAGGGGGACACCGAGCAGGTTGTTGAAGACGAAGTAGGTGAGGAGCGAGAGGCCTGCGGCGATCAGCGGGTCGCGGTCGTAGTGGCGGCTGCCCAGCGCGTACGCCGAGCCCCAGAAGAGCAGGGCGCCCGAGATGGGGAAGCCGAGCGGGCCGATGAGGACGGCGTTGGCGAGGAAGACCCCCGCGAGCAGCAGGACGGTCCGCCAGTCGCCGGGTGCGGCGAGGTCGACGTCCTCGCCGCCCTCGGCCTCGCCCCGGCCGCCGCGCAGTACGTCGAGGGTGAGGAGTACGGCGACGACGAGCAGTCCGGTGCCGACGACGACGGGGACGGTCTTCGGGCCGACGGGGCCGCGCTGGGTGAGGTCGACGGTCATGGTGAGGGCGTCGGTGAGGACGAGGACGCCGAGGGCGAGCAGCAGCAGGCCGACGCCGATCTCGGAGTGTTCGCGGAGCCAGGAGCGGGCGTCGCGGGGCCCTGCCGGGGCCGCGGTGTCAGGGGTGCTGGGGGTGTCAGGGGTTTCGGTCGGCGGTGTCACAGTCCCAGCTCCTTGAGAACGGAGTCGACGCGCCGGTCTTCCTTCGCGAGGAAGTCACCGAACGCGTCGCCGGTGAGGAAGGCGTCGGCCCAGCCGTTCTTCTTGAGCGATTCCCGCCACTGGGGCGAGTCGTGCAGCTTCTCGAAGAAGGCGAGCAGCTTGGCGCGTTCGGCGCCGGAGAGGCCGGGCGGGGCGACGATGCCGCGCCAGTTGGTGAAGTCGGTGTCGAGGCCGGCCTCGCGGAGCGTGGGGGCGTCCAGTCCTGGCAGCCGCTCGGGTCCGGTGACGGCGAGGAGCCGCAGTTCCCCGGACTCGATCTGGTCGAGGTATTCGCCGACGCCGGAGACCCCGAAGGCGACCTTGTTGCCGAGGATGGAGGCGAGGAGTTCGCCACCACCGTCGAACGGCACGTAGTTGACGGTCTTCGGCGGGATGCCGGCGGCCTTCGCCATCAGCATCGGGGCAAGGTGGTCGGGCCCGCCGGGCGAGGAGCCGCCGCCGACCGGGACCTTGGCGGGGTCGGCCTTCCACGCCGTGACCAGGTCGTCCAGGGTCCGGTACGGGGAGTCCTTGGAGACGACGACGATGTCCGACTCCTCGGTGATCCGGGCGATCGGAGTGGTGTCGGCGAGGGTCTTGGGCGACTTGTTGGTGTGGACGGCGCCGACGACCCCGAGGCCCATGGACAGGGCGAGCTTGCCGTTGCCGTGCTCGCCGACGAGCCGGGTGAGCCCTACGGTGCCGCCCGCGCCGGGCAGGTTGAACACCTCGATGTTGTGGGTGAGTTCGGCGTCCTCGGCGTTCTTGGCCATCGTGCGGGCCGTGATGTCGTAACCGCCGCCGGGGGTGTTGGGGACCATGAAACGCAGGCCGGGTATCTGCGTACCGGTGTCGGTACCACTGCCCGAGGTGAGCAGCGGTGGCCCCACCAGCACCAGGAGTGCCGACCCGAGCAGGGCCAGGGGGGTGCGCAATCGCACGTGTGCCGCCCTTCGGAAGGTGGTGTGAAGTGGGCCACATGTTGCCTGTGCGTTAACAAGCTGTCTCTCTTCCGGAATCAACGGACGTTGTGGTCGTTGTGGTCGCGGCTTAGGGTCTGTTCCGGGTTTCCCCATGGGAGAAGGAGCGGTGTCAGGTGCGTGCGACCGCAAGGCGCTGGAGCGTCCTCGTAGCGGAGCTACGTGCGCGTTTCGGCAACGCCGCGAGCGTGCGCACCAGGCTTCGCGACGCCGCGGGGAAACCCGGAGCAGACCCTGGCGTGTGCGCGTGATGAAAGTGCTGGTGGTGGACGACGACTTCATGGTCGCCAAGCTGCACAGCCGCTATGTGTCCGCGATGGACGGCTTTACGGTCGTCGGCGTGGCGCACAGCGGCGCCGAGGCGCTGCGCGCGGCCGAACGGCTCCGGCCCGATCTGGTGCTGCTCGACATCTACCTGCCCGACATGGACGGGATCGCGGTCCTGCGGGAGTTGCGCGCCGCCGAGGAGCGGGAAGGCCGGGCCGTCAGTGTCGACGCGCTGTTCATCACGGCGGCGCGGGACGCGGAGCTGATCCGCGCGGCGCTGCGCGCGGGCGCGCTGCACTATCTGATCAAGCCGTTCCACCGGACGGCGCTCCAGGAGCAGCTTCGGCACGTGGCGTCCCTGCGGAGCCGGCTGGCCGGTCTGGGCGAGGCGCGCCAGGAGGACGTCGACCACATCTTCGGCACCCGCCCGCCGGGCAGCCGCGGCCTCCCGAAGGGCCTGGCCGCGCACACGGCGGAGCTGGTGGAACGCGTCCTGCGGGAGAACACCGCGGGGCTCTCCGCCGCGGAGTGCGCCGCGGCGGGAACCCTGTCCCGGGTGAGCGCCCGCCGCTATCTGGAGTACTTCGCGACCACGGGGCGCGCGGAGATCTCGCTCCGTTACGGCGGTACGGGGCGCCCGGAGCGCCGCTACCGCTGGACGGGGTGAGGGATCAGCCGGCGATCGTGTCCTGGACGTCGTGGAAGCCCGCGGTGCGGTTGACGCGCGCGACGAGGCCGGTGACGGTCGTACGGGGCAGCAGGCGCGCGGCCCAGGTGGACGCGCGGTGGAGTGCCCGGCCGGGGTACGAGGCCGCCCTGCCGCGCGCGAAGTCGTCCAGTGTCTTCGCGGCGACCGCCTCGGGGGCGTCCGTCACCCGGGGGTCCATGACGGCGGTGGTGCGGTCGAAGAAGCCGGTGTCGGTCGCGCCGGGATGGGCGGCCATGACGCGCACCCCGGTGGACCGCAGTTCCACCGCGAGGGCCTCGGTGAAGAAGAGGACGAACGCCTTGGTCGCGGCGTAACTCGCCTGGTACGGCATGGGCTGGAAGGCGGCGGTCGATCCGACGTTGATGATCCCGCCCGAACCGCGCGCGAGCATGTCCTCGCCGATCAGGCGGGTCATCCGCATCAGACCGGTGATGTTGACCTCGACCGACCGCAGGCTCTGGTCGAAGGGCCGGTCGAAGAAGGGGCCGATGGACCCCATCCCCGCGTTGTTCAGCAGGAGATCGACGCCGGTGCCCCGGGCGCGCAGTGCGTCGACGAGGGCCGTGACGGCGGCCGGGTCCGCGAGGTCCGCGCCGATCACCTGGACCTCCACCTGGTGTTCCGTGCGGATCTCGGCGGCGAGCCGGTCGAGCGCCGGGGCGGAGCGGGCCACGAGGACCAGATGCGAGCCCCGTCGGCCGAGCTCCCGCGCGTAGGCCCTGCCGAGCCCTTTGGACGCTCCGGTGACCAGGGTGGTGGTGCCGCGGTAGGTGTACATGCGCTGGGCGGGATCCTTCGGTCAGGGATACGGAGATCGGTGAGGGGTGATCGGCGAGGGCATGGGAAACGCGCCGCGGGAAGCGGCGCACAATGTGTACGGCGTCAACAATCACGCAAGGAAGTGGACAGTGTCAACATTGGAACGGCGGAGCTACCACCACGGTGATCTGCGGGACGCCCTGCTGCGGTCCGCGCTGGGCCTGCTGGACGTCGACGGCGTGGACGCGCTGTCCCTGCGTGCGGTGGCCCGGCACGCAGGTGTCTCCGCCAACGCCCCCTACCGCCACTACCGGGACAAGGACGCGCTGCTCGCGGCGCTGGCCGCGCACGGTTTCGCCGAACTCGGGGAGCGCCTGGAGGCGGCCGGAAGCGCGGAGGGCGGCAGCACCCCGGCGGACCTCGGGCAGGCGATGGCGCCGATGGCGCGCGCCGCCGTGCGCTACGCCCTCGACCACCCCGGCCTCTTCCGCCTGATGTTCGGGAATCCGTGCGTCGGCGGGCCTGAGGTGATCGCCGCCTCCGACGCGGCGCAGGCCGTCGTGACCGCGCGGATCGCCCCGCTCGCCGCTCCCGAGCACCGCGACACCCTCAAGATCGGCGTCTGGGCCCTCGTGCACGGGCTCAGCCTGCTCCTGCTCGACGGCCGGCTCGGGGATCCCACCCCCGGACAGGCCGACGCCCTGGTCGACTCGGTGGTGCGCGCCATGATCGGCGGCGCCTGACGGCCAGGGCGTACGGGTCCGCTCAGCGGTATCCGCTCGCGTCGGCGGGCTTGCCGGCGTCCTGCACCTCGACGAGGTAGCGCCAGGCGTCCGGCCGGCTGCCGTCGACGTCCGTGAAGCCGTAGACCCGCGCGAGTTGACCGCTCGACAGGGACTGTCCGTTCCACCGGCCCACCCGGGGGTCGGCGGTCAGGGCGGTCACGGCCCGTCCGACGTAGCGCGGGGTCTCGGAGACGCAGAAGTGCGGTTCGCTCTCCAGCGCGTCGCGCCACGTCTCCTCGGCCACACCGAACTGGTCCAGCATGATCTCCGAACGCATCCACCCGGGCGTCAGGGCAACCGCCGTACCGCCGCGTGATCCCAGCTCGTGGCCCAGCGAGAAGGCCATCCGGAGGACGGCGGCCTTGGCGAGGTCGTAGAAGAAGGAGTTCCGGTAGGTGTCGCGGTTGTACTCGGCGGTGCCGTCGGTCATCTCGACCACCAGTCCGCCCTCGTTCCGCAGGAGGAGGGGAAGGGCGTGGTGGCTGGTGATCGCGTGGGTCTCCACCGCGAGCCGGAGCAGCCGCAGCCCCTTGTCGAGGTCGTGTTCCCATACGGGAACCTCCCACTCGAAGAGGGCTTCGCCGCCCCAGATGTCGTTGACGAGCAGGTCGAGCCGGCCCTGTTCGGTGGCGATACGGTCCACCAGGGCGCGGACCTGGGAGGGATCCAGATGGTCGGTCGGGACGGCGATGCCGTGGCCTCCCGCCTCGGTGACCAGGTCGGCGGTGTCCTCGATGGTCTCGGGGCGGTCGTACTCCGAGCGTTGCTTCCGGGTGCTGCGGCCGGTCACGTAGACCGTGGCACCGGCCGCGCCGAGTTCGACCGCGATGCCCCGGCCCGCTCCCCGGGTCGCTCCCGCGACGAGAGCGACCTTGCCGTCCAGCGTTACTGACATGTGCGTCCTTCCGTGTCCGTCCATCTGCCGTGCCGACGCCTCCGCGAACGGCGTCAGCACGATGATGGCGCGCATACCCGACACCTTCTGTCGGGTATGCGCGCGGTGGATCAGGACGGCAGTGGTCAGCGCACCACCCGGCCCGGGATCAGCCGCCGCGCGCGCAACTCTCCGAGGACCAGGGAGGAGAACTCCGTGGCTCCCCTGACCGAGGTGTGCGTGTTGTCGCGCTTCTCGTCGTAGAGGAAGAGCGCCTTGGACGGCTCGGGGCCCAGTTCCTCCACCCGGTGCTTGGTGAGCGCCGTGAGGTCGACGAGGGGGAGGTGCCGGTCCCTGGCGAGCGCGCGCATCTCGGCCGGGAGGTCGACGCCCAGGCCGTTCACGTTCAGGGCCGTGCCGTTGTCGAGCGTTCCGTCGGCGTTGAACCAGCGGCGGACGATCGGGGTGACCAGGACGGGCCGGCCGCCGCGCGCCCGTACCCGGTCGGTCATCGCCGTGAGGTTGGCGCGGTAGACGTCGGCCGAGGTCTGTTTGTCGTTGTGCGCGAGCTGGATGAGCACCAGGTCGCCGCGGCCCACCCGGGACTCGACGGCTGGGAAGAGCGCGGGCGTGTCCAGGAAGGACTGCGAACCCTCCCCCGAATCGGAGTAGTTGGCGACGGAGATACCACTGCGGAGGTACTGCGGGAGCTGCTGGCCCCATCCCGTGTACGGTTCGCCCGCCTGGTCGCAGACCGTCGAGTCACCGGCCAGGAAGAGCTGGGGCGTGCGGGGCGCCGGGGTGACCCGGAGTCCCGCCAGGAGGGGCGCCGCGCCGTCGAAGCGCAGGTCGAGACCGGGGCTGCCGGCCGGGCCCGTGGGTTCGCCCTCGGGCTCGCGTACGTTGACGGTGAAGCCGCGCCGTACGGTCCGCCCCGCCGCGGTCGCCGTCTCGGCCAGCATCGTACGGCGGGTCTCCGCCGAGACGCCGGTGGAGCCCGCCGTGGCGCCGCCGAGCAGGGCCGACACCTCGTACGTACCCGGCGCCACGTCGAGGTGGCAGACCACCGGGGCGGTGCCCGCGCACCCGGCGGGCAGGCGCTGCGGGCGGGCGTGCGCCGGGGACGACAGGGCCGTCGCCGCCGTGAGGGCCGCCAGCACCACCGCCCCGGTGTGCCGGGCGAGGACGCCGCGCCTCCCCGCTCGCTCGCGTCCCTGTTCCTGTTCCTGTTCCATGGTGCGCTTCCCCCTACTTCTTCGGGATGCTGTCGCCCACCAGCGCCAGGTTCTGGATCGCGGCCAGCCCGAAGAGGGCTGTCTCGTTGCTGTTGATCCGCAGGTTCTCCCAGCCCGGTTCGAGCACGTCCGGGCCCTCGATGCGCTTCTTGTCCCAGACCATCGCCGAGGTGTACGCGTCGCTGTCGTAGAACTTCTGCCAGGCGCGCGCCGCCAGCTCCTCGTCGCCGGACCGGGCCGCCGCGTAGGCGTCCTGGCGCGAGTGCCCCTGGAAGAGGAGCAGGCTGCCGAAGTCGGAGCCGTACCGTTCGCGCTGTTCGGCCTTGGTCGCGTTGAAGTAGCGGCAGTAGTCCAGCCAGGCGTCCTCGAACGCCGGGAGGTCGATGAGGCCGATCAGCTCCGCGCACATCTCGACCAGGCCGAACATCGAGGAGAGGTGGGAGACGCTGACCACGGGTGTGGCGGAGACCGCGAACTTCCCGGTGTCCAGGTCGTAGAGCCCCGAGCCCTGGACGAAGCCGTTGGGCTGCGCGGCGATCGTCTCCATGGTGGAGCGCAGCCGTGCCTCGGCCTTGGCGGCCTGCGGGCCCCCGCGTTCCCACTCCGTGAGCCAGCCCGCCGCGAGCCCGCTCCAGTCGGTGCCGAAGCCGATCGACAGGGCGTTGCGGTCCGGTTCGTACGGCTCGGTGCGGATCTTGCGGATGGGGTCGAGGACGAGGAAGGTCTCGTCGGAGTCGACCTGCGCGCGCATCAGGTCGCCGACCCGTTCGTCCGCCGTGAGGTAGTAGTACGGGCGCCGGTAGACGGCGGTGGAGATGCGCTGCTGCTTGGCGCTGTCCGCGTAGTGCTGTACGCCGTGGCGGGTACCGAGGCCGGCCCACTGGCCGAGGTGGTAGACGTCGACCTCGCCGGTGTGCCGGGTCAGCGCCTCGGCGAAGCGGAAGATGTCGGCGCGGCCGGAGCGCAGATAGGCGTACCAGAGCCAGAGGTCGGGCGAGAGTTCGGAGTTGTCCCAGGCGTAGCCGCCGACGTCGTACCGCCACTGGTGGCGGTTCTCGTCGTAGCTGTGCATGAAGTCGCCGTAGTCCCAGAAGCCGTACCAGCGGCGCTGCTCGACCTGCTCCTGGTAGTAGGTGAAGAGGAAGTCGAGCTGGTCCTCGATCTTCGCCTTCGCGGGGACCGAGCGGTCGACAGGGGCGAACAGTCCGCCGAACACGCCTGCCCCGCTGAGGACTTCGGCGGTCGTCGCGAGCTGTGGCGGGGTGCGTACGGCCTGGGACTGGGCGACGAGTTCGGCGGCGGTGGGGGTGGCCGCGTTGGCCCAGAACATCAGCTCGCTGGTGCGGGCGATGCCGTACGGGGTGCCGAACCCGGGCTCGTGGTCCTCGTACGTGATGTTGAGGCCCTCGATCTGTTCCGGGTAGGTGTCCTGACCCATGCCGTCGTGGTAGAAGCGCAGGTCCATGGGGCGGGCCTCGGGCGACCAGAGCCAGAGGGTGACCTCGGCCTCGTCGCCCGCCGCGCCCCGGATGTCGAGCTGCGCGGGGTGCTTCTGCCAGAAGTCGCGTAGCCCGAAGGAGAGTCCGCCGCTCGCCCCGCCGACGTAGCCGAAGCCCGACGCCCGGCCGCCGCCGCCCGCCGTGATCCAGCCGTGGCCCGGCTTGGTGCGCTTGCGCAGGGTGAAGCCGTCGGCGGAGAGCTGGGAGAGGGTGTAGTCGCCCCACGTGGGAATGTACTGGAGGCGGGTGGTGACCCGCTGGTCCCAGGTCGCGGGGTCGGCCAGCTTCTCGCCCTTGACCTGCGCGGCCCTGACGGCGGCGCCGGGGTCGCGGCGCAGTCCGGTGATGCCCTGGACGGCTTCGGTGAGGAAGCCCTTGTCCTCGCCGGCGATCCGGATGTGGCGGTCGTAGGCGGCGTCGCGCATCGGTACGGAGAAGCGGACACCGAGGCCGCGGATGAAGTCGCCCTTCGCGCGGCCCGGGGTCTGCTCGCCGTCATAGGTGATGGTGTGGACCATCCGGAAGGAGTCGGCGTTGGCATAGAAGTAGAGCCGGACACTGAAGGGAAGCCAACTGCGACTGCCTCGGCGGTGTTTGCCGTCGATGCGGACCACCGCCCTGACGGGACCGTCCTGTTCGACCTCGGCGCCGCCGATCTCGCCGTCGAACCGCTCCCACTTGGCGCTGCCCGCGTCGTCCTCGTCGAGTTCACCCTGGCGCAGCAACACGAGGCGGCCGTCGGTGGCGATCCGGGTGGCGCCCCGGGTCAGGGACTCGACGAGCTGGTCGCCGTCCCTGCGGATGACCACCTTGACGACACCGGTGTCCACGGTGATCTTCCGCCGGGTCTCGGTGACGGTGACCCTCTTCGCGGGGGCGGCGGGCCGGCCGGCGGTGAGGGTGAAGCTCTCGGCGGCGGCGACCGCGCCGGTGCCCGTGGACTCGATGCCGACGGCGTGGGCCGTCCACTTGAGGGAGCCGTCGGGCCAGTGGGCGGTGGGCCAGGTCTGTACCGGGACGGCCTCGCCGTCCCCGGTGGCCAGGGCGAACGCCGTACCGGCGGGGTGGGCGCCGCGGGGCCACGGCACGCCGAAGGTGGAGCCGGGCGCGGCCCCGGGGCCCTCGTCCTCCAGCCAGCGGACCGTGACGGGGGCGTCGGCCGCGGCGGTGGTGGCGTCGGCGGCCTGGGCCTGGTCCCGGCCGAGCGCCCAACTGAACTGCGTGGCCGCGCCCGCGACGGCGGCGGCCTTGAGCAGGGACCTGCGGGGGATCGGTGACATCGGCAACCCTTCCTCGGTATTTACCTGCAAGCATTTACATGCACATGACATGAAAGGAGGCGCGCCCCGCGACGGCCGGGCGCGGGTGCGGGCCCGGATGCGGCGGAGCGTCACTCGGTACGGCGGAGCGTCAGTCGGTACGGTGGCGGCGCTCCACGGCCAGCGCCGAGGCCGCCACCACGCCGAGCGCGGGCGCCGCCAGTGGGGTGGCGAACCACGCCGAGGCCGGTACGACGGCGAGACCGCAGACCAGCAGCAGCGACCCGGCGGGGTCCGCGACCGTGCGGCGGGCCGCCGCACGCAGCAGAATCCGCCACGACGCCCCGGGCCGCCAGCACGCGGCGGCCCGCAGCCCGGCGACGCACACGCCGAGGAAGGCGAGCACCCCGACCGTGCCGGCGAAGGCGCCGCCGGGCAGCCCGGCCCGTACGACGGTGAGGTCCGCCCGGAGCAGCCAGAGGGCCGCCCAGCCGGCCGCCCCGACGAGCCAGCCGCGCCGGGCGGCGGAGCGCAGGTCCGCCAGGAACTCCCGCCAGGTGGCGACCTCGTGGTCCAGCGTCCGGCGCAGATGCGCGGCGCCGGCGGCGAACGCCGCGGGGAAGGTGAGCAGGGGCAGCGAGGCCAGCGCGATC
Organism: Streptomyces sp. NPDC059092; assembly: GCF_042756365.1. Taxonomy (NCBI): domain Bacteria; kingdom Bacillati; phylum Actinomycetota; class Actinomycetes; order Kitasatosporales; family Streptomycetaceae; genus Streptomyces; species Streptomyces sp. NPDC059092. The sequence continues at coordinate 52,037 of NZ_JBHZEJ010000030.1, read as the reverse complement.
CACACGCCGGTGAGCAGGGCCTCGGCGAACACGGTGAACGCCCGCAGGAAGGAGGAGTCCTGCCGGGCCGCACGGCGCCGCTCGGCCCTGGCCTCGGCGAGGTTGGCGGTCTGGCTCATCGCAGCGGCTCAGCCCTTCAGTCCGGAGGTCGCCATGCCGTCGATCAGATAGCGCTGGAACGCGAGGAAGAAGAGCAGCACGGGCAGCAGGGCGATGAGCGACATCGCGATCATGCCGCCGTAGTTGGCGACCCCGTCCTGGTCGACGAACATCTTCAGCCCGAGGGAAACCGTGTACTTCTCGGGCTCGTTGAGATAGATCAGCGGGCCCATGAAGTCGTTCCACGCGTTGATGAAGGTGAAGATCGCGCTGGTGATCAGGGCGGGACGGCACAGCGGCAGCACGATCGACCAGTAGATCCGCGCGTGCCCGCAGCCGTCCAGCCGCGCCGCCTCGTCCAGCTCCCTCGGCAGATTCCGCATGAACTGCATCATCAGGAAGACGAAGAAGGCGTCCGTGGCCAGATACTTGCCCAGCAGCAACGGCGTGTAGGTGTTGATGAGTTCGAGCTTCTGGAAGAGCACGTACTGCGGGATCAGCAGGACGTGGTACGGCAGCAGCAGCGTCCCGATCATGAGCGCGAAGAGCAGATTGCGCCCCGCGAACCGGATCCGGGCGAAGGCGTAGGCCGCCAGCGAGCACGAGATCAGCACCCCGGCCACCGAACCCAGCGCCAGCACGGTCGAGTTGACGAAGAAGGTGGTGATCGGGATGTCCGCGATGCCGTCGGCGAGGCGGGTGTAGTTCTCGGTGATGGGGGCCACCGGGAAGAGGTCCAGGCTGCCCACGATCTGGTCGTTCGGCTTGAACGAGCCGCCGATCACCCAGAACACCGGGTAGAGGACGACCGCGAGGACGGCAAGCGAGCCGAGGTGCCAGGCCAGCGAGCCGGCGCTCCGGCGGCGGAAGGCGGCCCGTACCGCCCCGGCCGGGTCCGGGAGCCGTACCGGCGCCGGTACGGGCGGCCCGGCCGCCGGTGCCGGGGAGGACTGCGTACGCTCCCTGCTCATCGGGTCGCCTCCTCGTAGTGCACCCAGCGTCTCTGGGACCAGAACAGCACCGCGGTCACCAGTCCGACGGCGAGCAGCAGCATCCAGGCCATGGCCGAGGCCATCCCCATCCGGCTGTTCTCGAAGCCCTGGATGTAGAGGTAACAGGTGTAGACGAGCGTGCCGTCGGCCGGGCCGCAGGTGCCGCCCGCTCCGCCGAGGATGTACGCCGAGCCGAAGATCTGGAACGAATGGATGGTCTCCAGCAGGACGTTGAAGAAGAGCACCGGCGAGATCATCGGCAGGGTGATGTTCCAGAACCGGCGCAGTGGTCCCGCGCCGTCGACCTCCGCCGCCTCGTGGAGCGAGACCGGTACCTGCTTCAGCCCCGCGAGGAAGATGACCATGGGTGCGCCGAACTGCCAGACGGTGAGGGCCACCAGGCTGTATACGATCATGTCCGGGTCGCCGACCCAGCCGCCCGCCGGAAGGCCGAAGAGCCGCTGCGCCCGGTCGACCACGGCGTCGTCGGAGAAGATCGCCTTCCAGACGATGGCGATGGAGACGCTCGCCCCGATCAGGGACGGGGCGTAGAACGCGGCCCGGTAGAAGGCCTGTCCGCGGCGTTTCTGGCTGAGCAGCAGCGCGACCCCGAGCGCCGCCGCCAGCTTGAGCGGGGTGCCGACGACCACGTACCAGAGCGTCAGGGAGACCGAGTGGCGCCAGCGGGAATCCCCGAACATCTCGGTGAAGTTGTCGAACCCGATCCACTTCGGCGTGTCGAAGAGGTTGTAGTCGGTGAAGGCGAAGTAGAGCGAGGCGATCATCGGCCCCGCGGTGAGGATCAGGAAGCCCGCGATCCAGGGCGACATGAAGAGATAGCCGGCCAGGTTCTCCCGGCGGCCCCGCCGTCCGGCGGCGGGGGGTCCGGGGCGGTCCTGGCCGGCTCCCGGGGTGGCGCCCCTCGCACGGGGCTCCCCCGCGGTGGGTGCCTCGCTCACCGCCGTGGGGACCATCAGGAGCCGAGCGCGGTCTTCGACTCGGTGAAGAACTGCTTCACCGCGTCGTCCACGGACCGCTTGTCCAGGGCGAGTTCCTCGGCGATCCGCAGGAAGGCCGACTCGGCGACGTCCGCGCCGGCCGGATGCGGGGTGATCGGCTCCAGCACACCGGTGTCGACGAGCCGCTGCTCGTAGGCGGCGATCTGCCGGTTCACCTCGTCGGTGGGCTTGAACGCCTCGTACTGGGCGGTGGTCGTGGGCACACCCCGGTCGTAACCCATGATCCTGGCGACCTCGGGCTCGTGCACCATGAAGTCGATGAACTGGGCGACTTCCGCCGGATGCCGGGTCCGCCGGGAACCGCTCAGCATCAGCGAGCCGAGGTACTGGCCCGTCTTCCTGCCGTCGGTGGTCGGGATCGGCGCGAGGCCGTAGGCGCTCTTGCCCTCGGCGGTGTAGCGGACGGTGAAGTTGTCCCAGGTGAACTCGCCGGCGGCGATCTCGGCGGCCACCGCGGACTTGGGCCTGACCTGCGCGATCTTCTTCGGGTCCGTGTAGACGCCCGACTTCACCCCGGCATGCGCCTTGGTCCACCACTGGGTGAGGTCGGCCTCGGTGAAGCCGAGCCCGTCCGCGGTGAAGAACGCCTTGCCGTGCTGGCGGAGGTAGAGGTCGTAGAGGTACATGACGCCGTACATCCCGCTGTCGCCCGCCACGCCCTGGGTGTCGTGGATCCTGCGCATCGCCGCGTCGAAGTCGTCCCAGGTCCACCCCGGCTTCGGGGCGACGCCTGCCTTCTCGTACACCTTCTCGTCGATGACCAGCGCCATGGAGTTGCTGCCGACCGGCACCCCGAGCAGCTTGCCGTCCACCTCGCCGAAGGTGGCGAGGCCGGCCCGGAAGCCGTCCATGCTGAGGTTGCCCGCGCTCACCTGCCCCTTCAGGTCGAGCAGGACGTTCTTCTGGTCGTACTTGCGCAGGAAGCCGACGGCGTTCTGGAAGACGTCGGGCGGATTGCCGCCGGAGGCCTGGGTGTTGAACTTCTTCCAGAAGTCGGCGTAGGGCTGGAAGTCCGTCTTGATCTTGATCTTCGGGTACTTCTCCTCGAAGAGGGCGATGGTCCGGTTGATCCGCTTCGCGCGGTCCTCGGACCCCCACCACGCGTACCGCAGGGTGACGTTCCCGCCACTCGATCCACTTCCGGAGCCGCAGCCCGCCGCGGTCAGGCCGAGTGCGGCGAGTGAGCCACCCGCGATCTTGAGCAGGCCGCGTCTGTCGACGCTCCCCGACGTAGGCATAGCTCGCCCCTCACTCCGGAATTGAATCGTTTTAGGTAAGCGCTTGCCGCTAGAAATTAGGGACCTGTGGGCCGCACGTCAATGGTTCGGACGACATCTGTCGAAGCGCTTTCCACTTCGGTCCGAAGCATTGACGAAACATGAACGACCGCTCTAGCTTCATCGCGTCGTACTTCGTACGTCATATATGAGACGCGAGATCTGAGAGCGCCCATGGCCTTCGCCCCGAGTCCGATCCCCTCCCGCACCCAGTACGTCCAGGAAGCGATCAAGCACGCCATCCTCACCGGCGGGCTCAGTCCAGGTCAGGCCCTGGTCGAGACCGAACTGGCCGCGCGGTTCGGGGTGTCGAAGACACCGGTGCGGGAAGCGCTCAAGACCCTGGCCGGCACGGGCCTGGTCGTCATGAGCCAGTACAAGGGCGCCACCGTCCGCACGGTCGACGCCGCGATGGCCCACGAGGTCTACGACGTACGGCTGCTGCTGGAACCGGCGGCGCTACGGCGCTCCCTGGGCCGGGGCGCCTCGCTGGAGCCCGCCAGGGAAGCCCTCCTGCGCGCGGACCAGGCGGCCGACCGGGCCGAACGCTCCCTGGCCAACCGGGAGTTCCACCGGTCCCTCTATCTGCCCTGCGGAAATCCGCTGCTGGCCAGGATGCTCGACGAGGTGCGCGACCAGGCGGCCCTCGTCTCGACGGTGGCCTGGGCCACCGTCCCGTCCTGGGAGCGGGAGGCGGGCGAGCACCGCGAGATCCTGCGGCTCGCCCTCGCCGGTGACATCGACGGCGCGGCCGGCGCCCTCCACGACCACATCGCCTCGTTCCTGCACCGGGCGTTCCCCGAAGGAGAGACCACGCATGAAGAGCCCTGATCTCACATCGTCACGGGACGCGCTCGCCGATGTCGTGGCGATCCCCGTGACACCGTTCACCGCCGACGACACCATCGACACCGCCGCACACCGCGCCCTGCTCCGCAGGCTGCTCGACGGCGGCGTCCGCACCCTCACACCGAACGGCAACACCGGCGAGTACTACGCGCTCAGCCCCGACGAACGGCGCGCCGTCACGGAGCTGACCATCGAGGAGGCCGCGGGCGAGGCCGCGATCCTCGTCGGCATCGGCCTCGAAGTGCCCACCGCCGTGGCCGCCGCCGAACACGCGCGGGCCGCGGGCGCCGGAATGGTGATGGTCCACCAGCCCGTGCACCCCTACGTCTCGCAGGACGGCTGGATCGACTACCACCGCGCGATCGCCGACGCCGTACCGGAGCTGGGCGTCGTACCGTACATCCGCAATCCGCTGCTCAGCGGCGAAACCCTCGCGAGACTCGGGGAGTTGTGCCCCAATGTCATCGGTGCGAAGTACGCGGTGCCGGACGCGGCGCGGTTCGCCGCCTTCGCCCGCGACGCCGGGCTCGAACGCTTCGTGTGGGTCGCGGGCCTCGCCGAGCTGTACGCCCCCTCGTACTTCGCGGGCGGCGCGACCGGCTTCACCTCCGGCCTCGTCAATGTCGCCCCGGCGGTCTCGCTGGGGATGCTGGAGGCGCTGCGCGCCGGGGACTACGCGGGCGCCATGAAGGTCTGGGAACAGATCAGGCCCTTCGAGGACCTGCGGGCCGCGCACCAGTCCGCCGACAACGTGACCGTCGTCAAGGAGGCGCTGGCCGCGCTGGGCCTGTGCCGGCGCGACATCCGCCCGCCGAGCCGGGCCCTGCCCGAGGAGCGGCGCGCGGCGGTCGCCTCCCTGGTCGCGGGGTGGGCGATATGACACGCGGAAACGGACCCGTCCCCGGGGAAGCCGTCGGGGAACCGGCCGGGGAAGCCGCCGTCGTACGCCCCGATGAGCTGCGCAGTCACCAGTGGTGGGGGACGGACGGGCTCCGCTCGTTCAGCCACCGCGCCCGTACCCGCCAGCTCGGCTACCTCCCCGAGGAACACCTGGGCAAGCCGGTGGTCGCGATCCTCAACACCTGGTCCGACATCAACCCGTGCCATGTCCATCTGCGGGACCGCGCCCAGGCGGTGAAGCGCGGGGTGTGGCAGGCGGGCGGCTTCCCGCTGGAGTTCCCCGTCGCGACGCTCTCCGAGACGTTCCAGAAGCCGACGCCGATGCTCTACCGCAACATGCTCGCCATGGAGACGGAGGAGCTGCTGCGCTCCTACCCCGTCGACGGCGCGGTGCTGCTCGGCGGCTGCGACAAGTCGACGCCCGCGCTGCTGATGGGCGCGGCGAGTGTGGATCTGCCGGCCGTGTTCGTCCCGGCGGGGCCGATGCTGCCGGGGCACTGGCGCAACGAAGTCCTGGGCTCCGGCACGGACATGTGGAAGTACTGGGACGACAAGCGGGCCGGGCTGATCGGCGACGCCGAGATGGCCGAGCTGGAGAACGGGCTCGCCCGCTCCCCCGGCACCTGTATGACGATGGGCACCGCCTCCACACTGACCGCCGCCGCCGAGGCGCTCGGGGTGACGATGCCGGGGGCCTCCTCGATCCCGGCCGTCGACTCCGGGCACGACCGGATGGCCGCCGCCTCCGGGCGGCAGATCGTCGAACTGGTCCGCAGCGGTCTGCGGCTGTCGAAGCTGCTGACCCGGGAGGCGTACGAGGACGCGGTCGCCACGGTGCTCGCGCTGGGCGGCTCCACGAACGCCGTGATCCATCTCATCGCGATGGCGGGCCGCTCGGGACTGCGGCTCACCCTCGACGACTTCGACCGGATCGCCAGGACCGTACCGGTGCTCGCGAACCTCCGGCCGGGCGGCCAGTACCTGATGGAGGACTTCCACTTCGCGGGCGGGCTGCCCGCCTTCCTGAGCCGGCTCACCGACGTCCTGCACCTGGACCGGCCGACCGTCGCCCACGCCACACTGCGGGAACAGCTCGCCGGCGCGCTCGTCCACGATCCGGAGGTGATCCGCCCCCGGGAGAAGCCGCTCGCGTCCGAGGGCGGGGTGGCGGTGCTGCGAGGCAATCTCTGCCCCGACGGGGCGGTCATCAAACACATCGCCGCCGAGCCGCGACTGCTCCGGCACACCGGTCCCGCCGTGGTCTTCGACGACTACCGGACCATGCAGCGGACCATCAACGACCCCGCGCTCGCGATCACCCCCGACCATGTGCTGGTGCTGCGCAACTCCGGGCCCAAGGGCGGCCCGGGGATGCCCGAGTACGGGATGCTGCCGATCCCCGACTACCTGCTCAAGCAGGGTGTACGGGACATGGTGCGGCTCTCCGACGCCCGGATGAGCGGCACGAGTTACGGCGCCTGTGTCCTGCACATCGCACCCGAGTCGTACGTCGGCGGGCCGCTCGCCCTGGTCCGCACCGGCGACACCATCACTCTGGACGTCGAAGCCCGCAGCCTCCATCTGGACGTGCCGGAAGAGGAGTTGACGCGGCGCCGGGCCGAGTGGACCGCGCCCGAGCCCCGCTTCCAGCGCGGTTACGGCGCCCTCTACGACGAGCAGATCACGCAGGCCGACACCGGCTGCGACTTCGCCTTCCTCGCCAGGCCGGGCGAGGTGCCCGACCCGTACGTCGGCTGAGAGCCGGCCGGGTGACTCCGAGCCGGCCACCACGTCGCCTCGCGCGACCCTCCCCGCACACCGCCGGGTCCGATCCGTCGGCCCCGGTCTGCGAAGCGCTTCACCCACCGAACGGAGAAGCAAGTCATGGCCTCTGCTGTGGCGCAGGACTCAGGGGCGCCGCCCCAGGCCCCCCGGCCCCGTAAGCCGGGACGCCGTACGGGAGCGACACCACGCCGCCTCCCCTATCTGCTGATCGCCCCCGCCGTACTGCTGATGCTGGGCTTCATCGCCTATCCGATGCTCAGCGTCTTCTACTACAGCCTGCAGAACTACAACGCCACCAAGCCCTGGCGGAACGGTTTCGCGGGCCTCGACAACTTCCGGCGGATCTTCACCGAGGACCCGCTGTTCTGGGACAGCCTGATCTTCAGCGGCAAGTGGGTCGTCACCGAGGTCACTCTCCAACTGGCCTTCGGTCTGATCCTGGCGCTGCTGGTCAACCAGACGTTCCTGGGCCGGGCCGCGGCCCGTGCGCTGGTCTTCTCACCGTGGGCGGTCTCGGGCGTCCTGACCACCACGATCTGGCTGCTGCTCTACAACCCCTCGACGGGCGTGGGGCGTTACCTCGCGGACGCGGGCATCGGCGACTACGGCTCGTCCGTGCTCTCCGACACCGGCACCGTCTTCTGGGCGGCCGTCCTCGCCGAACTCTGGCGCGGCGTACCGTTCTTCGCGATCCTCATCCTGGCGGACCTCCAGTCCATCCCGGGGGATCTGTACGAAGCCGCCTCGGTCGACGGCGCCAACCGGTTCCAGCAGTTCACCCACATCACACTGCCCCACCTCAGGGACGCGATCATCCTCTCCACCCTGCTCAGGGCGGTGTGGGAGTTCAACAACGTGGACCTGCTGCTCACCCTCACCAAGGGCGGTCCCGCCGGTGCCACCACCACACTGCCGCTGTACGTCGCGGTCACCGGGTTCGAGGCACACGACTTCGGCTACGCCACCGCGCTGACCACCGTCGCCTTCGCGATCCTCCTCTTCTGCTCGATTCTCTATCTGCGCCTGAGCAAGTTCGGAGGCGATCACAAGTGACCACCGCCATCGCCGAGAAAGGCCTGAGCGACGTGTCCGCGAGTGACGGCCCTGTGCCCCCGCCCTCCCGGCGCCGGCGCCGCGAGCGCCGGTTCGACGAGGTCCCCCGGTGGCAGATCTACCTGCCGCTCGGCCTCTACCTCCTCTTCACCCTCGTGCCGTTCTACTGGATGGTGCTGTTCTCACTGCGGCCCGCCGGATCCACCTCCCTGGTGCCGTGGCCGATGACCTTCGACCACTTCGAGAAGGTCTGGAACGAGCGCAGCTTCTCCGTCTTCTTCCAGAACAGCGCGCTGATCGGCGTCTTCACCCTGATCTTCACGACGGGGGTCGCGCTGGCCGGCGGTTACGCCCTGGCCCGCTTCGACTTCCGCATCAAGCAGGGCTTCATGCTGGCGCTGCTCTGCTCGCAGTTCATCCCGGGCGCGCTGATGCTCGTACCGCTCTTCCAGATCTTCAAGAACCTCCAGCTCATCAACTCACCCGTGAGTGTGGTCATCGCGGAGACGGTCTTCCAGCTCCCGCTGTCGATCATCCTGATCAGCGGGTTCATCAAGAACGTCCCGTACTCCCTGGAGGAGGCGGCCTGGGTGGACGGCTGCTCACGGCTCCAGGCGTTCCGTATCGTCGTGCTGCCGATGCTGCGGCCGGGGCTGATCGCGGTCGGCTCCTTCGCCTTCGTGCACAGCTGGAACCACTTCCTGTTCGCGCTGATGTTCCTGATGGAACAGGACAAGCAGACGATCCCGGTCGGGCTCTCCACCCTCATCGGTTCGGACAGTGTGGACTTCGGCGCGCTGGCGGCGGGCGGTGTGATCTCGGCCGTGCCGGTGGTCATCGTCTTCGCGTTCATCCAGAAGTGGCTGATCAGCGGCTTCAGCGCGGGGGCGGTGAAGGGATGAGCCACCCCGCACCCCCGCCGCTGGTCCCGCTGCCCGTCGTACTGGCCGGCGCGCGCGGCCACGGCCGTACCCATCTCGTCAACATCCGCCGGCTCGAACAGGCAGGTCTGGTAAGGCTCGTGGGCATCTGCGAGCTGAAGCCGCTGAGCGAGGAGGAGCTGGCCGGGTTCGGCACCCCCGAGCAGTCCGACGACTTCGCCGGGCTGCTGGAGCGCACGGGCGCGCGGATCGCCGTGCTGTGCACCCCCATCCACACGCACACCGAACTCGCCCTCGTCGCCGCCGACCACGGGGTGCACACCCTGCTGGAGAAGCCGACCACACCGTCGTACGGGGAGTACGAGCGGCTCCTCGCCGGGCTGGCCGAGCGGGGCACCGCCTGCCAGGTCGGGTTCCAGTCGCTCGGCTCGCACGCCCTCGACGCCATCGGCCACCTCGTCGCGGACGGCGCGATCGGTGCCGTACGCGGGATCGGCGCGGCAGGGGCGTGGGTGCGCGACGACGCGTACTACCGCCGGGTGCCGTGGGCCGGGCGGCGCTCCCTGAACGGGCGGGACGTCGTGGACGGGGTGCTCACCAACCCGCTCGCCCACGCCGTCGCCACCGCGCTGCGCCTCGACGGCAGCGAACGGGCCGAGGACATCGCGGAGATCGAGCTGGAGCAGTTCCGGGCCAACGACATCGAGGCCGACGACACGAGCTGTCTGCGGGTACGGACGGCCAGGGGGACCCGGATCACGGTCGCCGTCACGCTCTGCGCGGAGCAGGCCGGGGAGCCGTACGTCGTGGTGCACGGCAGCCGGGGCCGGATCACCTTCTGGTACAAGGAGGACCGGGTCCTCGTGGAGCGCACGGACGGTGGCGCGGACGGGAACGGCGACGCGGACGCGGACAGCGGCGAGAACGCGGACAGCGGCGCGGACGGCCGGACGGGCGCGGACACCATGGACGCGGCCGGGTCCGTCCACGGCCGTACGGACCTGCTGGAGAACCTGGTCGCACATCTGCGGGACGGTGCGGAACTGCTCGTACCGGCGCCGCGCACCGGCGCCTTCATGCGGATCGTCGAGGCCATCAGGACCGGCCCGCTGCCCACCCCCCTGCCGGCGGACGCCTGGTACGGCGTGCCGGGCGAGAAGGCACCGCGCCGGGTCGTCAAGGGCATCGACGCGCTGGTCGCGGCGAGTGCGGACACCCTCTCCACCTTTTCCGAACTGGGCGCCGGCTGGGCCGCGCCGCCGACGGAGGTGCGCCCCCGATGAGCGAGCCACAGGTCTCCCGCGCCCCGGCGGTCACCACACTGCGGTGTGACGCCCGCCCGGTGGCCGGCTACCACCACCGTCCCGGGGCGCTGCCGGCGGCGCTCGCGCCCCGCCCGTACCTGCATCCCGTACGGACCCTCGGCGGTGTCACCGTCACCGAGCTGCGCCCCGCCGACCACGCACACCACCTCGGGGTGTCGATGGCCGTACCGGACGTGTCGGGCGTCAACTTCTGGGGCGGGCGGACGTACGTACGCGACCAGGGCCCGGTGGCGCTCGACAACCACGGCGCGCAGGAACACACGGGCTGGCTGCTGCGTGACCCGGACGGCTGTGTGCAGGAGCTGTCCTGGAAGCGGGAGGGGCGCGAACTCCTCAAGGAGCGGCGCACGATCAGTGTGCTGGCGCTCTCCGCCGACGCGTGGGCCCTCGACTTCACCTCGGCGCTGACCAATGTGTCCGGCGGGGACCTCTCGTTCGGCAGCCCGGCCACCAACGGGCGTCCGGGGGCGGGGTACGGCGGCTTCTTCTGGCGGGCTCCGAAGGAGGACGCGGCGGACCCGGAGCCCGAGGTGTTCACCCGGGCCGCGACCGGGGAGGCCGCGGTGCACGGGACCACCGCGGAGTGGGTGGCGCTCGCGGGACGGGAGTGGACGCTGGTCTTCGCCGGGGCCAACGAGGAGACCCGGCAGGACCCCTGGTTCGTCCGCACCGGCCAGTACCCCGGGGTGGGTTCCTCGCTGGCCTGGGGGCGGCGGCTGCCGCTGGCCGCGGGCGGCAGTCTGTCGCGGCGGATCGTCACGGTCGTCGCGGACGGCCGGCTCGGCCGCCGGGACGCGGCGGCCCTGGCCCGCAAGGCGGTGGCGGCATGAGCCTGCCGTGGACCGCCGACCTCGGCGACGGCACGTACCGCAACCCGGTGCTGGCCTCCGACTGGTCCGACCCGGACGCGATCCGGGTCGGGGACGACTACTACCTCACCGCCTCCAGCTTCGGCCGGGTTCCGGGACTGCCGCTGCTGCACTCCCGCGATCTCGTCAACTGGTCGCTGCTGGGGCATGCGTTGGAGCGGTTGGAACCGGCCGAGGCGTTCGCCGTGCCCCGGCACGACTGCGGGGTGTGGGCGCCCGCGCTCCGGCACCACGACGGCCGGTTCTGGATCTTCTGGGGAGATCCGGACCACGGCATCTTCCAGATCAACTCGCCGGGTATTGACGGACCTTGGAGCAGCCCGTACCTCCTCAAGGCGGGCAAGGGCCTGATCGACGCCTGCCCGCTGTGGGACGAGGCCACCGGCGAGGCGTATCTCGTGCACGCCTGGGCCAAGTCCCGCTCCGGGGTGAAGAACCGGCTGACCGGACACCGGATGAGCCCCGACGGGCGGGAACTGCTCGACGACGGCCGGACGGTGGTGGACGGGGACCTGCTGCCCGGCTGGTTCACCCTGGAGGGGCCCAAGCTCTACCAGCGCGACGGCTGGTTCTGGATCCTCGCGCCCGCCGGAAGCGTCACCACGGGTTGGCAAGGAGCGTTCCGGGCACGGGAGTTCTTCGGACCCTACGAGGAGCGGGTCGTCCTCGCCCAGGGCCGTACGGAGATCAACGGGCCGCACCAGGGCGCCTGGGTGACGGATGCCACGGGCGACGGCGACTGGTTCCTGCACTTCCAGGAGCGCGGCGCGTACGGACGGGTCGTGCACCTCCAGCCGATGCGCTGGGACGACGACGGCTGGCCGGTCGTGGGGGCCGACGGCGAGCCCGTCCCCGTCCACCCGAAGCCCGCCGTCCCCGCCCGTACGCACCCGCCGGCGGTACGGGCGCCCGCCACCGACGACGACTTCCCCGGCGGTCGCTTCGGGCCGCAGTGGCAGTGGACCGCGAACCCGGGGTCCGGCTGGACGCTCCCGCACCCGGGTGACGGGCTGCGGCTGGCCTGCCTGCGGACGGCGGACGCGCACGATCTGCGGCTGCTTCCCAGCGTGCTGGTGCAGCGGCTGCCGGCCGAGTCGTTCACCGTCACCGTCGCGCTCTCCCTGGAGGTTACGGAGGACGCCGCCGGCGCCGGGTCCGGAGCGAAGGCGGGGCTCGCCGTGCTCGGCGACGCCTTCTCCTGGATCGGTCTCGAACGCGGCGCGGACGGCGCGGTCGCGCTGGTGCACCGCTTCGCGGAGACGGGCGCGCCCCACGAACGGGACGCCGCCGCCCCGCGCCCGGCGCCCGGCGCACGTGCCACGCTGCGGATCGAGGTCGGCCCCGGCGCGCGCTGCCGGTTCGCCGCCGATACGGGGGACGGATTCCGCCCGTCGGGCCAGGTCTTCGCGGCCACGCCCTGGCGCTGGGTGGGCGCGCTGCTGGGACTGTTCGCCACGGCCCCGGCCACGGCCTCCGGAGCGGGACCGGCCGGGACAGCCGCCTTCTCCGCGTTCCGCACCACCGCCTGACCCGCACGAACCGCCCGAACCGCCCGAACCGCCCGACGCACCTGAACAGCCCGATCCGCCTGAACCGTCTGAACCGCCTGAACCGTCTGAACCGCCTGACGCATCTGATCCGCCCGATCCGCCTTCCGACGCAAGCCCGTGAGGAGAGAGCCGCACATGACGCACCGCCGTAAGCGCTTTCGCATCGGGGCAGCCGCCTTCGCGTCCGCCCTGCTCACCCTGTTCGCGGGGGTCGCCACGGCCCCCGCCGTCGCGACGCCCGCCGCCGTCCCCGGAGCCCCCTCCCCCGGCGCCCTCGGCCGGGTTTCGGACCGGCTCTCCGAGGAGCCGCACGGCTTCGCCTCCCTCGCGGGCTCCACCACGGGCGGCCGGGGCGGCCAGGTCGTCACCGTGCGGACCCAGGCCGACCTGGCCCGCTACGCCGCCGCGGCGGAGCCGTACATCATCCGGGTCGCCGGGGCGATCGAGGTCGCGCCCTTCGGCTCGGACGTCGTCGTCGCCTCCGACAAGACGATCGTCGGGGTCGGGACGGCCGGCGAGATCGTCCACGGCGAGCTGCGTCTGAAGCCGGGCACCCACAACGTGATCATCCGGAACCTCACCATCAGGGACTCGTACGTCGAGGGCGACTGGGACGGCAAGACCCAGGACTTCGACGGCATCCAGATGGACTCCGTCCACCACGTCTGGATCGACCACAACCGGTTCACGCACATGGGCGACGGGCTGCTCGACATCCGCAAGGACAGCGAGTACATCACCGTCTCCTCCAACCGCTTCGACCACCACAACAAGGCGTTCGGGATCGGCTGGACCGAGAACGCGAAGACCCAGATCACCATCGACCACAACTGGTTCAGCGGCACGAAGCAGCGCAACCCGTCCGCCGACAACTGCGCCTACGCCCACCTCTACAACAACTACCTCTCCGCGCAGGTGGCCGACGGCGACCCGGTGTGGAGTTACGGCAACTGGGCGCGCGGCCGGACGAAGATGGTGATCGAGAACAGCTTCTACGAGGACGTCCAGCACCCCTACCAGGCTGATGCCACCGCCGAGTTGGTGCAGCGCGGCTCCATCCTCAGGAACACGACGGGCCGCCGGGACGCGTGGGGCGCCGCCTTCCGGCCGCGCGACTTCTACCCGTACCGGCTGGACCCGGCGGCGGCCGTGCCGTCGCTGGTGAAGAAGTACGCGGGACCGCAGGCGTCCATCGGTACGGACACCGTGCTGAACGTGCCCGCCGACTACCGGACCGTACAGTCGGCCGTGGACGCCGTCCCCGCGGGCAACGACGGCCGGATCACCGTGGCCGTCGCCCCCGGTACCTACCGGGAGCAGGTCCGGGTGCCGGCGACCAAGCCCCTGCTGGTCTTCCAGGGCACGGGGAGCGACCGGTCCAAGGCGGTGATCGTCCACGACACCCCGAACGAGTACGGCGGTTCGAGCGGCAGCGCCACGGTCCTGATCGCCGCCGACGACGTCACGGCCCGCAACCTGACCTTCGTCAACGACTTCGACGAGGCGGCGCACGAGCTGAACAGCGAGCAGGCGCTGGCGATGAAGACGACCGGCGACCGGATCGTCTTCGAGAACACCGCCTTCAAGGGCAACCAGGACACCCTGATGACGGACAGTCCCCAACTGACGCGGATCAGCAGGGTCTACGTCCGTGACAGCTACATCGAGGGCGATGTGGACTTCATCTACGGACGGGCCACCACCGTCATCGAGCGTTCCCTGATCCGGGCGCTCAGCCGGGGCTCCGCCACCAACAACGGCTATGTGACGGCCGCTTCGACGTGGAAGGGCAATCCGTACGGCTTCCTCATCACCGGCAGCCGGATCGTCAGCGACGCCCCCGCGCAGTCCTTCCACCTCGGCCGGCCCTGGCACCCGGGCGGGGAGCCGGACGCGATCGCGCAGGTGCTGATCAGGGACACCGAGCTGCCCGCGGCGATCAAGTCCTCGCCCTGGACGGACATGAGCGGCTTCCCGTGGAAGGACGCCCGCTTCTCCGAGTACCACACCTACGGTCCTGGAGCTGCCGTCACACCGGACCGTCCGCAGATGCCGGACGCCGACGCGGCCCGCCACCAGGTCGCCGACTATCTCGCGGGGCAGGACGGCTGGGCGCCGCACCGGACCCCGCTGCCGACGCGGCACTGAACTCCACCCTCCATCCTCCGCTCAACGACGAGAGAGAAGAGCCTGACATGAGAATCCCCCTGGCATCCGGCGGCAGAGGACGGACCTCCGCCGCCGTGGCCCTGACCGCCGTACTCGCCCTGACGGCGACGGCGTGCGGCGACGACGGCGGCGGCAGCGGCGACGAGGGCTCGGGCAAGGGTGAGATCACCCTCTGGGACAACAACACCGGTGAGCGCCGGGACATCTGGGCGCAGATCATCAAGGACTTCGAGGCGCAGAACCCGGACATCGAGGTCAAGTACGTCGGTCTCCCGATCGACCAGGTCCAGGCGAAGTACGACACGGCGATCGACGGCGGCGGACTCCCGGACGTCGGCGGGGTGGGTACGGCGTACCTCTCCAACCTGGTGGTACGCGATGTCCTGGACCCGGTCGACCAGCGCATCGACGGCGGCGCGCTCAAGGGCAAGCTCGTCCCGGCCATGGTGGACAGCGTCAAGGCGGCGGGCGGCCGGGACGGCATGTACTCCGTACCGACCTCCACCAACAACGGCACGCTCTGGTACCGCACCGACCTGTTCTCGGCCGCCGGTCTGCAACCGCCCACCACCTGGGCGACGTTCTACGAAGCGGCGGAGAAGCTGACCAAGGCCGACAAGAACCGGTTCGGCTACACCATCCGTGGCGGCGCGGGGTCCATCGCGCCGGCGATGGACGCGATGTACGGGCAGTCCGGCATCACTTCCTTCTGGGACGGTGACAGGACCACGGTCAACGACCCGAAGAACGTGGCCGCGCTGGAGAAGTACGTCGCCCTGTACAAGAAGGTGACGCCGTCGGCCGACGTCAACAACGACTTCATCAAGATGGTCGCGCAGTGGGACAACGGCTCGATCGGGATGCTGACCCACAACCTGGCCTCGTACCAGGACCATGTGAAGGCGCTCGGCAACGAGAAGTTCAAGGGGCTGCCCTACCCGGCGCAGGAGGACGGCACGCGTGTCCAGGTGTCCAACCCCGTTGACGGCCTTGGGCTGTTCAAGGGCAGCAAGAACAAGGCGGCGGCCTGGAAGTTCATCGAGTTCGCCGCGTCCCACAAGTCGAACAGCGCGTGGAACTCGTCGGCGGGCTCCATCCCGGCGAACACCGACGCCGCCAACGACGCCTGGATCAAGGACGCCGTGCCGACGGCCACCGCGATGAAGGCGCTCAGCGACGGCTCGACCAAGCTCGTCAACCTGCCGTACTACCTGCCGGACTGGAACACCATCAGCAAGAGCGGCAACGAGCCGAACTTCCAGAAGGTGCTGCTCGGTGACATGACCGCGAAGGAGTTCGCGGACAAGATCGCCAAGGAGCTGAACGACGCCCAGGCGGAGTGGAAGGAGCAGGGCAGGAGCTGAGACACGGCCGCCGAGCCGGCAACCGGTCCGGCGGTGGGGCGCGTTCACCCACCGGCCCCGCCGCCGACCGCCTCCCCCTCTTCCGCACGGACTCTTCCGCACCAGGAAAGCGAGGCACACCGTCATGCCGATCTCCAGGAGACAGGCCGCGGCGGCCCTCTCCGTCCTCCCGCTGGCCGCCCTCCCCCGGACCGCCGCCGCCACGCCGTCGGCGGCCGGGGAGTCCCGTAC
The DNA here is from genome assembly GCF_042756365.1 of Streptomyces sp. NPDC059092. Taxonomy (NCBI): domain Bacteria; kingdom Bacillati; phylum Actinomycetota; class Actinomycetes; order Kitasatosporales; family Streptomycetaceae; genus Streptomyces; species Streptomyces sp. NPDC059092. Next base: position 35,674 of record NZ_JBHZEJ010000030.1, on the reverse strand, counting down.
TCCCCACCCCGACCGCCGCCGGGCCGTCCACCTCGCGGGCGACTCCACCGCCGCGGACAAATACCTCGGCGCCGCCCCCGAGAGCGGCTGGGGCACGGCCCTCCCGTTCTTCCTCGGCAAGCACCTCACGGTCGCCAACCACGCGGTGAACGGCCGCAGTTCCAAGAGTTTCCTCGACGAGGGGCGACTGACACCGATCCTCGAAGCCCTGCGCCCCGGCGATCTGCTCCTCGTCCAGTTCGGGCACAACGACGAGAAGGTCACCGACCCCACGCGCCACACCGAGCCCTGGTCCACCTACCAGGAGTGCCTGCGGCGTTACGTGACGGGCGCGGAGGCGGCCGGGGCGCGGGCCGTGCTGCTCACGTCCGTGGAACGCCGCAGGTTCGACGCGGCGGGCAACTCCGTTCCCACGCACGGGGATTACCCGGCCGCGGTGCGTGCGCTGGCGGCAGCCGAGCGGGTGCCGCTGCTGGACCTCCAGGCCGCGACGCTGGCGCTGTGGCAGCGCCTCGGCGTGGAGGGTACGAAGCCGCACTTCAACTGGCTCGCCCCGGGCGAGTCCCCGAACTACCCCGACGGGGTGTCGGACAACACCCACTTCCGGCCGCGCGGCGCCGTCGCGGTGGCCCGTCTGGTGGCCCGCGCGCTGCGGGACGAGCGGGTGCTGGCGCCCCGCGAGGTGCGCCGCCTCCACGAGGAGGTCCCCGAATCCTGGCTCACCTGGCTCGACGACTGAGCCCGGCCCCACCACTCGACCTGAACCTGACTGACATGGCCCCGATCGAGGAGAAGCAGTGATGCGCACCTTTGGACGTCATGCACGGCTCGCCGCCACCGCCGCGGTGTGCGGTACGACCCTGGCCCTGGCCACGCTCGCCGCACCGGCGCAGGCCGGCACGGGAACGGGCGGCCCGGCGGGCCGCTCCGCGGAGCGCGCGGCCCTCGCCCCGGGTGACGGCTGGGCCTCCACCGGCTCCGGCACCACCGGCGGCCGGGCCGCCGACGCCGAGCACGTCTACACCGTCACCACCTGGGCCCAGTTCAGAGCGGCGCTGGCGAAGGCCGCCGACGCCCCGTCGATCATCCGGGTCAAGGGCACCCTCGACGCGCTCTCGGACGAGCAGGGCAACGCCCGTACCTGCGCCGACTACGCGGCGCCCGGCTACTCCTTCGACCAGTACCTCGCCGACTACGATCCGGCGGTCTGGGGTTACGAGAACCCGGTGAGCGGCGAGCAGGAGGATCTGCGGGCCGCGTCCGCCAAGCGGCAGTCGGCGCAGATCATGGCGTACGTCCCGGCCGACACGACCGTGATCGGTGTCGGCAAGGACGCCCGGATCCTCGGCGGCAGCCTCCAGGTCAGGAACGTCGACAACGTCATCGTCCGCAATCTGACCTTCGAGGACACCTACGACTGCTTCCCGCAGTGGGACCCGACCGACGGCGATGTCGGCGAGTGGAACTCCGAGTACGACAACATGGTGGTGTACGGCACCACACACGTCTGGGTGGACCACAACACCTTCACGGACGGCCGCCACCCGGACAGCGAACAGCCCCGTTACTTCGGCCGGTTGTACCAGCAGCACGACGGGGAGCTGGACATCGTCCGGGGCGCCGATCTGGTCACCGTCTCGTGGAACGTCTTCACCGACCACGACAAGACCATGCTGATCGGCAACAGCGACGGAGCGGCGGCCACCGACCGGGGCAAGCTCAAGGTCACCCTGCACCACAACCAGTTCAGGAATGTGACCGAACGGGCGCCCCGGGTCCGCTTCGGCCAGGTGGACACGTACAACAACCACTACGTCGCCGAGAAGCCGGCGGACTACGGCTACTCCTTCGGTGTCGGCTTCGAGTCCCAACTGGTCGCGGAGAAGAACGCGTTCACGCTGGCGGCGGGCGTGAACCCGGCGAAGATCCTGAAGAAGTGGAGCGACGCGCCGGTCACCACCGCGGACAACCACGTCAACGGGCGGCCGGTGGACCTCCTCGCCGTGCACAACGCGGGGATCCCCGAGGAGACCCTGCGCCCCGACGCGGGCTGGACGCCCACCCTGCGCACCGCCGTGGACTCCCCGCGCGCGGTGCCGCGCGTGGTCGACTCCGGGGCGGGCGCCGGAAAGCTGCGCTGAGCGGACCTCCACCACAGGTGAGCGGCGGATACTGGGCGGGCCCGTATCCGCCGCCGATGGTTCACAGCCGCCGTGCGAGGGGCCTACGGCCGGGTCCCGATGACCACGGTGGCGTACAGCTCCTCCGAGGTGGCCACCCGCGGGACCAGCCCGCTCCCGGCGAACGTCCGGGCGGCGCCGGCCGCCTGGCGCTCACTCGTCTCGACCAGCAGGGAGCCGCCGGGGGCCAGCCAGCCGGGCGCCCGAGCCGTGACCCGGCGCAGCACGTCGAGCCCGTCCGCGCCGCCGTCGAGCGCCACCCGCGCCTCGTGTATCCGGGCCTCCGGGGGCAGCAGTCCGACCTCCTCGGTGGGGACGTACGGCACATTGGCGAGGAGGACGTCGACCCGGCCGCGCAGCGCGGCGGGCAGCGGCGCGTAGAGATCACCCTCGTACACCCGGGCCCCTGCGGGCACATTGCGCCGCGCGCACCGTACGGCGGCGGGGTCGATGTCGGCGGCGTACAGCTCGGCCCCGTCGAGCACGGCGGCCAGTGCCGCGCCGAGCGCGCCCGATCCGCAGCACAGGTCGACGACGACCGCACCGGGCGGGGCGAGCGCGGCGGCCCGGTCGACGAGGAACTCCGTACGGCGGCGGGGCACGAACACCCCGGGGTCGACGGCGACCCGCAGCCCGTGGAACTCCGCCCAGCCGAGGACGTGTTCCAGCGGCAGCCCGCCGGCCCGGCGGTCGACCAGGGCGGCGAGGTCGTCCGGGGTACGCGCGGCGGAGACGAGCAGCAGCGCCTCGTCCTCGGCGAAGACACAGCCGGCGGCCCGGAGCCTGGCGACGACGTCGGACGGCGGGACGACGGAAGACGCCGGGGAAGCGGAGGACGCCGGGGAAGCGGAAGCGGAGGAAGCGGCAGTGGACACGGGGAGCCTTTCGGGATGCCGATGGGCACTCCCGGCGGTCACCTATGCCTGATGGACCGCACGGCCGTGGGAGAGGAGCGCCCGACCTGGTACAGCGGTGATGGGTCTCGCCTCCTTCGGTGGTCGACGGGTACGTCACTGTGTGCGTCGGTCACCCTACCCGAGGCGGCCCCGGGCCGCGCGGGGATGCGCGGGGGCTCTTTCTCAGGCCCCTCTTAGCCGCACCTTAATTGCGGCATAAGGATGGGCTCCGTGCCCCTCTCACCGGCGATTCCGGGGTTTCGAGCGGCTAGCTTGCTGAGCGCTGGAGCGGCACGGGGGCGGGGAGGCCGCCTGCCGCTCCGGCGGTCTCACGCTCGTCCCCCTTTGAAGGAGATCCATCCATGACCGCTCGACGCACGGCCACCGGGATCGTCGTCCTCGGCCTCGCCCCGCTCGCGCTGGCCGGTCTCACCGCCGCACCGGCCGCCGCCCACGGTTCGATGACGGATCCGGTGAGCCGGGTCGCCGCGTGTTTCGCCGAGGGGCCCGAGAGTCCGCGGTCCGAGGCGTGCAAGGCGGCTGTCGCGGCCAGTGGGACGCAGGCGTTCTACGACTGGAACGAGGTCAACATCGCGGACGCCGCCGGGAACCACCAGCAGATCATCCCGGACGGCAAGCTGTGTTCCGCGGGCCGCGACAAGTACAAGGGGCTCGACCTGGCACGCGCCGACTGGCCGTCGTCCCCGGTGAACGCGGGCAACCGCACCTTCCGTTACAAGGCCACCGCACCGCACAAGGGCTCCTTCGAGCTGTACCTCACCAAGGACGGTTACGACCCCACGCAGCCGCTGAAGTGGTCGGACCTGGAGGAGAAGCCCTTCCTGACGGTCACCGACCCGAAGCTGGAGGACGGCGCCTACGTCTTCGACGGTGTCGTACCGAACCGGTCGGGCCGCCACCTCCTCTACTCCGTGTGGCAGCGCTCGGACAGCCCGGAGGCGTTCTACACCTGCTCCGACGTGGTCTTCGGCCAGGACAACGGCGGCGCGGCAGGCACCGCCCCCACCGCCGCCCCGGCCGCTTCCGCGCCGACGGACGCGACGATCGAGGAGGGTACGGGCAAGTCCACCGTCGACCACAACGGCCATGGCGGGGACGCCGGTCACACCGCCGCCCCCGAGAAGGCGCCCGCCCAGGACGCCGCCGCCCCGGCCACCGAGGCCGCAGCTGACGGGGCCGGGCAGGCGGACTCCGACGACGCCGACGACGCCCCCGAGGTGAAGGCCGCCGGCGCCCCGTCCGCCCAGTCGGCCGAACAGCCCGCGGGCGGCCAGGAGAACCTCGCCGAGACCGGCGGCAGCACCGCCACCCCGTACCTCGCGGTCGGCGGAGCGGCGGCCCTCGCCCTCGGCGCCGCGGTGACGTTCGGTACGGTGCGGCGCCGGACGGCCACGCCCGGACGACACGGCCGCTGAGCCACTGCCCGTACCGCCCGCGCCTCCGTACCGCCGGACCGCCCGCCCGTACCGAACGTACGGGTGACGAGGTCAGCCGAGCACGGAGGCGCAGGTGGTCGGGGTCGCGCGGGCCGGGTCCAGTGCGTTGACCACCTCGTGGAAGGCGATCCGGTCGACCAGTCCGAGCGTCGCGTGCTCGGACACGTCGACCGCGCACAGGTCCTGGATCAGCACATTGCGTACGTCGGGGCCGGTCAGGAACTGGGACCGGTACGGCGTGACGATCTCGTCGTACCGCGTGGAGATGACGGTGTAGCGGACTCCGGGCACCGTGTCGCCGCCCGCGTTGAGCTTGGTGAGGAAGGGCGATCCGACGATCTGGTCGGCGAGCGCGGGGGTCTTCTCGGTCAGCAGGTCGGCCGCGCCCGGGAAGTACTCCAGCAGTTTGGTCAGCCCGAGCAGGGTGGTGCCCCGGTTGGAGGGCGCGATCCCGACGAGGGCGTTCACCTTCGCCGCGCCGCCCAGGAACTTCAGGTAGTAGCGCGGCATCATGCCGCCCTGGGAGTGGCCGACGAGATCGGCCTTCGGCGCGCCGGTGGCCGCGAGCACCTTGTCGACGTACGTGGCGAGCTGTGCGGCCGAGGCGTCGATGGGGCCCAGGCCGTTGAGCACCGGTATGCCGGGGAGTTGGCCGTAGTCGAGCGAGAAGACGCAGTATCCGCGGTTCACCAGGTACGGGGCGAGTCCGAGCCAGTTGTCGACGGAGTTCGCGAACGTGCCGTGGACGAGGACGACGGGGCGGGGATGGGCGGCGGAGGGCTTGCACGCGTAGTCGTTCCAGCCACTGCTGACGGCGGCGGCAGCGGGTACGGCGGTGGGGGTGGCGGCCACGGCGGGGGTGACCGTGACGGTCGCGGCCAGCAGCAGCGTGGCCAGCGGTCCGAACAAGCGTTTCCAGGGCAGCATCGGGCGATCTCCTTGCGGCTCAAGGGAATGGCGAGACTGTCAGCCCTGTGGCCCGGACCACACTGAGGGGTGAACTACCGTCAAGTTACGCAGGAGTAAGGTGAAGAAGGAAGTTACGCGTCAGTAAAAGATGACGGCGCACCAGACCGCCGCCCGCGGCGCCGTCCGCAGCGGCGTCCGCACCGCCACCCGCGCCTTCCGTCCACGCCATTCGCCGGTGCCTTCCGTCCGCACCGCCGCCCGCGCCTTCCGCCCGTTCGGCACGGCGTCCCGGCCGCCGGCCCGGCCCTCGGCCATTCAGCCCCCTCCCGCCTGCGCGCACCCCGCCGGGCCCGGAGCGTGAGGGCATGACTTTCGTCGACGAGGTGAAGAACGCCGTCTCCGTACGGGCCGCCCTGCTCGTCCTCGGGGTGCTCGCGCTGCAGCTCCTGTTCATCACGTCCTACGTGGGCGCGCTGCACAGCCCGAAGCCCACGGAGATCAAGGTCGCCGTCGTCGCTCCCGGTCAGAGCGCCGCCCAGCTCACCACCGCGCTGAAGGGGCTGCCGGGCACACCGCTGTCCCCGCGCACACTCCCCGACGAGAAGACCGCGCGGAAGCAGATGCTCCACCGCGACATCGACGCCGCGCTCATCGTGCGGCCGAGGTCGATCAGCGACACCCTGCTGGTCGCCACCGGCCAGGGGACCAACGAGACCCGGGCCCTGGTGAACATCTTCGAGGCCCTGGAGTCGCAGCAGCAGCGTTCCCTGAGGCTCACGGACATCGCGCCGGCCTCCGTCCGGGACGCGGGCAGCCTCTCGTCCTTCTACCTGGTGATCGGCTGGTGCGTCGGCGGCTATCTCTGCGCCGCCGCCCTCGCGATCAGCCACGGGGCCCGGCCGGCCAACCTCAGCAGGGCCGTGATCCGGCTGGCCCTGCTGGCGGTGTACGCGATCGTCGGCGGGCTGCTCGGCGCGGTGATCACCGGTCCGGTGCTGGGGGCGCTGCCCGGCAGTGTGGCGGCCTTGTGGGGGCTCGGCGCGCTCACCGTCTTCGCGGTCGGCGCGCTCACCCTGGCCCTCCAGGCGCTCTGCGGTGTGGTCGGGATCGGGCTGGCCGTCCTGATCGTGGTGATCGCCGGGAATCCGAGCTCGGGCGGCGCCTACCCGGCGCCGATGCTGCCGGACTTCTGGCGGGCGATCAGCCCCGCGCTGCCGCCGGGCGCCGCCACCTGGGTCGCGCGGTCGATCGCGTACTTCCGGGGCAACGCGGTCACGGCGCCGCTGCTGGTGCTCTCCGCCTGGGCCGTGGCCGGTACGGCGGTCACACTGGTCAGGTCGGCGTTCCGTACGAAGGACCGCCCGGAAGGACGACCGGGCACCGGCGCCCGCCCTGGCTCCGGACCAGGCACCGCCCCAAGGACCGGCACCGGCACCGGCACCGAGGGCGCGAGCCCCGCCGGGCCGTCAGCCTCCGCCTGACCGAAAGCGGGAGGGCCCGGCGCACCCTCCGGTGCGCCGGGCCCTCCGACAGGCCGTGCTGTGCGGTGCCGTACGGTCAGCCGATCTCGGCGCCGTACTCGGCGAGCGCCGCCGTCACCGGCTGGAAGAACGTCTGGCCGCCCGAGGAGCAGTCGCCGCTGCCGCCCGAGGTGAGGCCGAGCGCGGTCTCCCCGGCGAAGAGCGAGCCGCCGCTGTCGCCCGGCTCGGCGCAGACGGTGGTCTCTATGAGGCCGTTGACTATGTCGCCGTTGCCGTAGTTCACGGTGGCGTCGAGCCCGGTGACCTCACCGTCGTGCACCTGGGTCGTGGAGCCGCTGCGGACGACCTCCTGGCCGACCGTCGCGTCGCCCGCGCCGGTGATCTGCTGGCTGCTGCCGTCGTACAGGTTCACCTCGCTCGGGTGGTCCACGTCGGCGGTGTACTTGACCAGGCCGAAGTCGCTGCCCGGGAAGGTGGATTCCTCCGTCGTCCCGATCTGCGCGCCACCGGTGTCGGACCAGCTCTGGATGGACTCCGTGCAGTGCCCGGCGGTCACGAAGTACGGCTCGCCGTCCTTGACCACGTTGAAGCCGAGCGAGCAGCGCGAGCCGCCGCCCGTGATGGCGTCGCCGCCCGCGACGAGGGGCTTGAACTCCCCCGCCGTCCGCTTCAGTTCGGCCTTGGCGCCGAGCTTCTCCACAACGCCGCCGAGCTTCTCCCAGGACGCGCCCTTGACCGTACGGTCGGCCGTGACGACCACCTTGTTGGCCACCGGGTCGACCGACCACGACGTGCCCGGGACGGACGCGTCGGCGGTGAGGGTCTGCCGGGCGCTCTTCAGGTCGGCGAGGGTGTTCTGGACCAGTCTCGCCTTGCCGCCCGCCTGACGGACGCTGTCGGCAGCCCGCTCGTCGACGACGTTCACGACGAGCGCCTTGGTGGCGGCGTCGTAGTACGAGCCGGCCGCGGCGTCACCGAGGTCCTTGCCGAGGGTCGAGCCGAGGTTTCCGGCCGCCGTCGCCGTGAGGGTCTTCACGGTGAACTCCGGAGTGCCCTCGCTGGCGTTCGCATTCTGCAAGGTGAATCCCGCGGCGATCACGGCGATCGCCGCGCCGCCCGCGATCGTGGTGCGCTTCCTGGACATGCGCCGATGGTTCAACGTCAACCTCCTGTGGGGACCGTGCCGGTACATGTGGGGTGTCCTGGCACGGAGGACGAGCCGCCCACTATTCCTAGAGCCACCAGTCGCACACAAGGTCGACTTCAGGACGCTCACATGACCGACACATCGCACTCCGGCGCATTCGGCCATGGCCGAATGCGCGGTCAACGGCGTCGCGCGCGCGCGTGGGCATGGACGCTCTATGGCAGGGGCATGACATATGCCCCGGCCTCCCCGTTCCGTTTCGCGAACACCTGACGCAACCCCCATATCACCCATGGATAAGGTCTGGACCTGTCTGGAAACAGCTCCCGTCCCACCGAAACGGCTCCCGCGCCACCCGTGCGCCGAACGCGCCGGTACCACCGGCGCGTTCGCTCAGGCCGCCCTTACGCAATCAGCTCCGACCCGGGACAATCGTCCTGAACCGGGCTCTCCTACGGAGGATTCGAGCCGGTCATGGCCCGCCGAGGGGTAAGCACCACAACGGCGGGGAATGCAGGGTCACGGTGCCTGCATGGGGCATGTACATCGGAGCACGCCGGAAGAGAGGGGCAGGGGGTTGCGACGTCGGGTGCGCGCGGCGGACGGGCGGCATCTGATGGTGGAGCGTCTGGGGGACCCGCGCGGCAGACCGGTCTTCCTGTTGCACGGCACGCCGGGCAGCAGGCTCGGCCCCGCGCCGCGTGGCATGGTGCTGTACCAGCGGGGCATGCAGCTCATCGCCTACGACCGGCCGGGTTACGGCGGTTCCGACCGGCTCGAAGGGCGCAGTGTGGCCGATGTGGCCCAGGACGTGGCGACGATCGCCGACGCCCTCGGCCTCGACCGGTTCGCCGTCGCGGGCCGCTCCGGCGGGGCCCCGCACGCCCTGGCGTGCGCGGCGCTGCTGCCGGACCGGGTGACCCGTACGGCCGCGCTGGTGCCGCTCGCGCCGTGGGACGCGGACGGCCTCGACTGGTTCGAGGGCATGGCCGCCTCCAACGTCGCGGCGTACACCACCGCGGCCAAGGACCCGGCGGGCGTGGCGGCCCGGCTCATCCCGCGCGCGGACGCCATCCGTGCGAACCCGGTACAGCTGCTGGACGATCTGCGCAGGGAGCTGACCGACTCGGACCGCATGGTCGTCTCGGACGCCGGGCTCAGAAGGATGCTGCTGCGCAACTACCAGGAGGGGCTGAGCGATTCGGCGTACGGCTGGATCGACGACGCGGTGGCCTTCGCCAGCCCGTGGGGGTTCGACCCCGCCGACATCCGCACGCCGGTGCTGCTGTGGCACGGCGAGAAGGACGTCTTCTCGCCGGTCGGCCACGCCCGCTGGCTCGGGGAGCGCATCCCGGGCGCGACGGTCGTCCTGGAGCCGGCCGCGGCGCACTTCGCCTCCCTGCACGCCCTGCCCAGAAGCCTCACCTGGCTCCTGGCCGACTGAGGAGCCGCCGGTACGGTGCCGGGCGCGGGCCCGGCACCGTACTCGTACCCGTACGCCTCACACCGCCAGCGGCTCCAGGTCCCGGTAGACCCGCCGGTCGTCCCGCGCGAAGCGGGTCAGCGCGTGCTCCTCGCCCAGCAGCCTGACCAGTTCCTCCACGGTCTCCACCCGGAGCTGCGCCGCCTCGCCCTTGCGGCCCAACGCGCCGAGCGTGACACACATGTTGGAGGTGACGGCCAGCGTCTCCGGATGGCGGGCGCCCAGCGAGACGCGCAGCCCCGCCACCGCGCTCCGCTCGGTCACCAGCGCCTCGTCCAACTCGCCCAGGTCCGCCTTGGCGTTGGCGAGGTTGACCCTGCAGAAGAGCGTGTGCGGATGTTCGTCGCCCAGCACCTCCCGCATCGTCCGCAGCGCTCCGAGGAGCAGCTGCTGCGCCAACTCCGGTGCCCCGCACCCCCAGTGGAAGACGCCGAGGTTGTTGATCGCGGCGAGGGTGTACGGGTGCCGGGCGCCCGGCACCCGCAGGTACTGGTCGACGACCTCCTGCGTCAGGTCCCTGGCCGCCACCGGCTCCCCGGCGGCGAAGTGGTCGGCGGCCATGTTGAGATCGCAGGCGAGGGTGTCCGGGTTGGTGTCCGCGCCGTACTTGGCCCGGTAGCGGTTCCTGGTGGCCGTGGTCAGCCGCCGCGCGTCCTCCAGCAGCCCCGCCCTGCGCAGCGACACCGCCAGGCTCTTGGCCGCCGCGAGGGTGCCGGGGAACGCCCGCCCCATCCGCTCCTTGTAGAGGGCGTACGTCCGGCTGAGCACCGCGACCGAGTCCTCGTACCGGCCGATCTCCCGCAGGTCGCGCCCGAGGCTGGTGGCGGAGGAGAGTGTGTACGGGTGCTCGGGGCCCAGCACCTCGGTCCGCCGGTCGAAGACCTCCTGGTCCATCTCGCGCGCCTGGGCGTACCGGCCGACCATGCGCAGGTTCAGCGCCCGGTTGTTGGCGGCGGCGAGCGTCCTCGGGTGGGACTCGTGGAAGATCCCGCTGAACCCCTCGTGGGCCTCGGTCGCCAGCTCCATCGCCTTGGCGTACTCGCCGAGCGTGCCGAGGTCCATCGCGAGTCCGCTGGTGGTCATGTACGTGTGCGGATGGGTCGCCCCGAGCACCCTGCGCTGCCGGGTCAGGGTCTCCTCGTCCAGCTCCCGGGCCTCCACGTAACGGCCTTGCGAGCGGAAGATGTTGGAGAGATGGAAACGCAGGTACAGATACTGCGGGTCGTCGTTGCCGAGCGTCTCGCGCCACAGTTCGCGCAGCTCGCCGGCGAGTTCGAAGGCGGCGGGGAGATCGCCGCGCTTCCACAGGTAGCGCACCCGGTCGATCAGCAGCCTGCGGGTCTCGGGGCGCCGGCACAGGCTCGCCTCCGAGGTGATGAGGTGCGGCCAGATCGTCTGGAACCGGTCCCAGGTGCCGGGGTTGTCGATCGGCTCGTCGCCGTCGGGGCGCGCGCCCGCGAGGATCCGGTGGACGGCGTGCCGGGCGTCCCGCTGCTCCTCCTCGGTGAGCTGGGCCCGGATGATCGCCTGGACCAGCCGGTGCACCTGGATGCTGTTGCCGACCTGGTCCACCTTGGCCAGCGCGAACCGGCCGATCTCCCGGATGACCCGGCCCAGCACCAGTGTCTCCTGGAGCGAGACGTCGTACGGCTTGAGCGCCTCGATCATCTCCTTGCTGTAGAGGAGGTTCGCGGAGATCGGCTCGGGGGCGAAGAAGGCGCAGAGCTGGAGCAGCCGCACCGCGGCCGGTGAGCGCTCCTTGAGCCGGTCGATGGAGATGTTCCAGGTCGCGGCGACGGGCTCCGGGTAGCCGGCCGGCTGGTTGAGCGCCAGTACCCCGGCCGCCTGCTGGCCCAGTTGGTCCAGGTACTCGGAGACGGGTGTGGCGGTCTCCGCGATCCACGCGGCGGCCTGTTCGACGGCGAGCGGCAGGTCCCCGACCGCGGTGGCCACCTTGTCGGCGTCCACGAGGTTCAGCCCGGGGGCGCGCCGCTGGAGGTGTTCGACGGACTCCTCGCGCAGGAACACGTCGACGGGCAGCGCGTCACCGTACTGGGACCAGGTCTGGTTGCGGGAGGTGACCAGGACGTGGCCTGGCCCGCCGGGCGGGAAGTAGCGCTGGACCAGTTCGGGGTCGTCCGCGTTGTCGAACACCAGCAGCCAGCGGGTGGAGGGCACTCCGCGCCGCAGCAGGTCGACGGCCTCCATCGAGGCGGCCGCCATGTCGTCGCCGCCCCGCGCGCCGAGCCGTACGGCCAGCTCCGCGAGGGAGGCGACCACGTCGGCGGTCTGCTCCGAGGAGATCCACCACACCAGGTCGTAGTCGGCCATGAAGCGGTGCACGTACTCCAGCGCCACCTGGGTCTTGCCGATGCCGCCGAGCCCGTACAGGGTCTGCGGCTGCGGCAGGACGACGGCCATGCCGCCGCCGAGCTGGTCGCGCATCCGCTCCAGTACGGCGGAGCGTCCGGTGAAGCCGGGGTTGCGGGCCGGCGCGTTCCAGATCTTGGGGACGGTGCCGGGGAAGCGCGGCCCCGGCGCGACGGCGTCGGCGAGCTGGACGGGGCGTTCCAGGGCGCGCAGCAGCGCTGTAGTCGCCTGCGTCTCGTCCAGGCGGAAGAGGTCCACGGGGTTGCGGTCGATGTACGGGGCGGTGAGCCGTACGTCACCGACGCGCACCGGCAGCAGCCGGCGCCGGGCGCCGCCGGGGTCCTCGGAGGCGGAGCGCGAGAAGACCTCCACGGCGCGGGCGGACTTGAGGTAGGCGGCGGAGAGCAGGACGACCGTACGGCTGGCGCTGTCGTGGTGGATCGAGAGCGATCCCGTGTCGCCGGCCCGGGGCGCGGCGGGCGGTTCGGCGGAGACGTCGCGCGGTACGACGCGGAACCCGGCCCGGCTGAGGACGGATTCGATCCAGTCGGCCCACATCCGGTTCTCGGCCACGTAGCTGAGGTGGAGATCGGCGGGGAGCGCGGGCCTGCGCCGGGTGAAGGCGTCCCTGATCCGCAGCCTGGCCTCGTCGCCGACGGCGGGCATCGTGGTGACGGCGCCCTCGGTGACGTAGGCGGTGAGCCGTTCGAAGGCGGAGAGCAGGGAGTTGGAGAGCCCCGCCTCGTCCCCGAAGGTCGCCAGGGTCTCCTCGTACGCGTAGTAGGGGCGGTACGGGATCTCCACCGCGCCCCAGTAGGCGGTGAGACGTTCCCCGGTGAGCCCGGTGGGGAACCGGTCGAACTTCAGCCGGGCCAGGGCGCGTCCGGCGTCCGCCTTCTCCTTCTCGCCCTCGTCGATGCGCATCGGTACGGGGAAGATCCGGATGCCCCGGCCGGCGTACCGCTCGTCGATCTGGCGGGCCACGGCGGCGGCGCCGTCGATGGACTGGTCGCTGAGGGTGAAGCAGTCGACGAGGACGTCGGGCAGGTGGACGGTGCAGATGTCGGCGATGTCGCTGAGGCCGGTGCGGCTGTCGATGAGGACGTAGTCGTAGTGGGCCTTCATGTCCTCGCGCAGCGCGTCGAAGAAGTGGCCGCCGCCGAGCCGGTCGTAGAAGTTGTCCCAGTCGAAGGTGGAGACGGTCGCGGAGTACTCGCGGTTCTGCCGTCCCGCGGAGACGAAGTCGAGGGTGCCGCCGTCGGGGAACTCCCAGCCGAGGTGTTCCGGGGTGAGCGAGACGGCGTGCGGCTGGATCCGCGCGTACGCGCGGTGCCAGTCGTCGGGGCGCTCCGCCGGGCTGGTCGCGGCCCAGGCGTACTCGGTGATCACGTCGATGACCCCGGTGGTCGCGCCGAGGGTCGAGGGGTCGAGGAAGGGGTGGAAGAAGCGGTGCAGGCCGGGCGCTTCGAGGTCCCAGTCGACCGCGAGGACGCGCTTTCCGTTGGCGGCCAGGATCCAGGCCGTGTTGGCCAGGGCCATGGTGCGGCCCGTACCGCCCTTGTACGAGTAGAAGGTGACGATGCGTCCGTCACGACGTGCTGTCATCCGTGTCCTCCGCATCGGGCGCCAGGTCGTGCGTCTGGGGAACGTAGTGCGTCGTGGCGTACTCGGCGGCCATCGGGCCGCGCAGCCGCGGCCGTTCGATGTGGCTGCCGCCGGCCGGCGGATAGACCTCCGCGTGCCGCAGGTACTGCTGGGCCGCCGCTTCGACGACCTGGGGCAGGATCTGGCCGAAGGCCTCCATGCTGGGTACGCCTTTGGCGGCGGCCCGGCAGGCGGCGCGGCCCTGCCCCATCTTCTTGGGCATGGTCCGTTCGAGTTTCTCGCTCAACTCGGCCTGGGCCGCACGGCTCTGTTCGTCCTCGCGGTTCCACGGGACGACGACGCTCACCCAGGGCCGGTGTTCGGCGTCGAACGCGGCGAGCCGCTCGCGCTGTTCCTCGTCGTTCAGGGCCCACCGGTCGACCAGCAGTATCTCCGGCCGTACGGGGGCCTGTTTGCCTTCGTGGGGTACGGAGACCTCGTCGAACGAGACGATGTCCGCCTGGTAGTTGAGGGAGCGCACCAGGTCCCGGGCGACATACGCCAACGGCCTCGCCGAGTCGGGGTGGTAGGGGTTCCAGTCCTGGGCCATGCCCCCGTAGTAGTCGGCCGTACGGCCCTCCGGCAGGCCGTGCCGGGTGGGCGCGGCCACGGTGACCTGCATCGGGCGGGGTCCGCCGCTGGCACCGAAGGCGCTGGGCGCGCTGCGGTAGTCGACGGGGCGCCCGGGGCCTATCGCGGCGGTGTCGGCGACGCTGACGATGCGTTTGGCGAGTTCGTAGACGGCCCGCTGGTACTCGTCCTCGAAGATCCGGAGTTTGATCAGCCCGTAGAGCCCGTCGGTGACGTAGCGGTCCCCGAAGTCCCGGTGGTTGAACTGCAACCGCTCGGCGGGGCCAGGGAGTTGGCGGGCCGGTACGGGCACCCAGAGGGCCGGGACGATCGCCTCGGCCGTGGTGTTGTTCTTGGCCTGCTCGTAGATGACGCGCTGGGCGAAGGCGTACCACTCCTTGCCGCACATCTCGCTGGCGAAGTAGCGCGGCGAGAACAGCGGCACGAACACCCGGCAGGTGGCGAGCACATCGGCGAGCCGCTCCGACCAGCCCTCCCCCGACCGCATCTCCCGGTCGATGAACCCGGCCTGGGCCCCGGCCGGCAGGTCCGTCATGGCCATCACGTGCTCGGACAGGTCCCGGAAGAGCTTCTGCACCCACATGTCCGGGTCGGCTCCGGAGGCGCCGTCCCTGGGTGTATGCGCGTAGCTCAGGAAGAAATACGGCCGATGGTCGGCCGCTCGCTGCTGCGGTGACGCGTGCACACGACCCCCGTCCTGTGGTGAACACCCACGTCGTTCAACGCCTTTTTGCGGCCATCCACACCGTGGCGTGCGCCACCGCGTCCTTCATCGGGAAAAGGCGCCCGACCGCACCTCCCAGTTGTCCCTTCTGCTCAAGTCCCCAAGGGAACGCGGCTCCAATCGCCCCGAAATCACTGTCGTCGAGGTGCACATCCTCATATTCCACCCAGCGCGGTGATCCGTCCGGCGCTTTCACCACACAGTGATAAGAACGTGTGGTCGCGCCGGGCCGGTATTCGGCGAGATGGAACGCGGTGCAGGCGCCGTACCCCACGTTGACCAGCAGCACCCGCGCGTCGGCCTCGGCCAGCGCGCCGAGCGGGGATTCCGGGCCGAGGTGGCTGTGCAGCGGGTGGTCCGCCAGCAGTTCGGCCGCGCGCGCCCCGAGCGCGGCGAAGGAGCTCTGCGGGTGGGTGCTCCGTACGGCTCCCTCGCTGGTGCGTACGGACTCGGCCAGTCGGCCCATCCCCGTGGAGGGGGTGGTCCGCGCGTCGAAGGCCGGCATGTGGGAGCGGAACTCCGCGGCCTGGTGGCGGCTCAGTCCGGCGATCCGCGCCCGGTGGGCGGTGGAGGAGTCGGAGTTCTCCTCGGTGAAGGCCGGTACGACCAGGGTGCCGTCCTCCCCGAGCGCCGTCAGCAGGGCGGTGCGCAGGGTGTCGGCGTCCAGACCGGTGCCCCGCAGGGAGGCGTGGACGAGCAGGGTCGTCCCGGGGACGACCCCGAGGGTGGCCAGCTCGCGGGCCAGTTCCTCGGCGGTGGGACGGGGTTCCGTATCACGGGGGGTGTCAGACACGGTCGGCCTCCGCGTGCAAGGTGGTCAGCAGGCTCTTCCCGCCGACCGTGAGTTCCGCCGCGTCCTGAAGGGTGTCCAGCGCCCGCAGGGCGTGGTCACGGTAGCGGCGGTCGTAGGCCGCGAGGCCCACGCGTTCGTGGGCCCCGGCCAGCAGTTCGGAGAGGGGCACCGTTCTCTCCTGCCAGGGCGCGGGGCGGTGCCACGCGCCGTCCAGCGCGTAGAGGTCGGTGACCTCGGTCAGCGCCCGCAGGGTGGCCCGGCGGAAGCCGCGCAGCAGTACGGGCGCCAGGTCCCCGGGTTCGCCCGCCACGGGGACGCCCAGGGCCCCGTAGCCGTACGCGGGCCTCCCCGCGCGTGTCCGGCGCCGGGTGGGCGCGGGCGGCCCGAGGGGCGTCAGTGTGGTCAGTGTGACGGCGGCCTGCGCGGCCTGGTCGGGGACGGCGTCGCGCAGCAGCGACCAGGCCGCCGCGAGCCGGCCGCTCCAGTCGGCGGCCTCGCCCCGGCCGAGCCCCGGGTGGGCGGGGGCGTCGAAGGTGTCGCGGTACGGGTCGATGTCGTCCAGGGCGAGGTCGGGCGCCCCGTCCCGGCCGAGGCGGCGCACGGGCCGCCAGGGCCCGGTGGTCTCGTCGGCGCGGACGACCCGCAGCTCCGCGGTGCCGGTACGCACCACGAACCCCTTCTCGGCGAGGCGCACCTCGGCCTCGCCGTCGGCGCCGGGCGGGCCGAGCCGCAGCGCGCCGAGCGTGGGCAGGACGAGGACGCCGTCCCGGTGGTGGACGCGTACGGGTGTGTCCAGGCCGCCCCGGAGGACCGCGGCGGCGACGTACCTCCGCGCCTGGTGCGCGAGGCCGGGCGCGTCGGGCCGCCCGTCGCGCGCGGCGGCGATCGCCTCGGCCAGCCAGGTGCGGGTGTAGGGGTGGGCGAAGACCGCGTCGAGCCCGTCGGAGCACCGTTCGACGGCGTTGGCCAGCTCCCACGCCTCCTGCCAGGGCCCGCCGCCCCGGCCGTCCAGCGCGGCGTGCAGCTCGGCCAGCATCGAACGGGTCAACTCGTGCTGCGCGTCGACCAGTTCGGCGGGGTGGCCGAGGGCGGGCGAGACGGTCTCGGCGCGGGTCCGTGCCTCGATCCCGCCGATGAGGGCCGTCAGGTCGGCGCAGTACACGGAGGGGTTGTCGAAGCCGCCGGGGGCCGCCCCGGGCCCCGGCCGGTAGCGGTGGGTGTAGAGGCCGCCGCCGCAGGAGCGGACGACCGGGCACCGCCGGCACTCCTCGCTCACGCCCGCGAGCCCGAGCTGTCTGCTCCGTACGCCGGGGTGGGCGGCGACCTCGTCGAGGGTGTGGGTGAAGACGTCGAACCCGGTGGCGGCGGCGCCCTCGTAGGCGCTCTTGAGGGAGTCGACCTGCTCCAGGGTGCCGTCGGTCTCGACGACGACGAGATCGGTGGGGGCGAGGCCGAGCGATTCGGTGAGGCTCGGGCCGCCGGTCAGGGTGGAGAGCACGGAGTCGAAGAGGCGTACGGGCATCGGCCGGCCCTGTGCGTCCCAGCGGTCGAAGACGGCGAGCAGCCAGTCGGCGTACGCGGTGGGCGAGCCGTCCGGGCGCGGCGGCGGCTCCTCCCAGGTGGCGTGCGGCAGCAGGAAGTCGATGCGCGGCGGATCGAGCGCGGCCAGCGCGTCGTACACGGTGACGGGGTCGTTGGCGACGTCGATCGTGCAGAGCAGGCCGAGGTCGAGGGGGCGGTAGCGGTCCTGCCGGAGGAGTTCGACGGCCTTGAGGACCAGGGGGTGGCTGCTGCGGCCGTCCGCGAACCTGCGGTGCCGGTCGTTGGCCGCGCGGTCGCCGTCGAGGGAGATGCCCACCCGGACGCCGAACTCCGCGAAGAGGTCGAGGTAGCGGGGGGAGAGCTGGAGACCGTTGGTGTGGATGCGCAGGTCGAGGTCGGCGACGCCGTCGAGGGCGGCGGTCAGTTCCTCGCACACGCGCCTGAGCCGGGCGGGGCCGGCGAGCAGTGGCTCCCCTCCGTGCAGGATCACTGACACGGAGGGCAGGGCGTGGGTGGTGGCATGCTCGGCCAGTCGCTGAGCTGTCCGGGTCATCGCTTCGTCAGAGATCGCTTTGGGGCGGGTACGCCAGCTCTGATCCGCGTGTTCATAGATGTAGCAGTGGTCGCACGCAAGATCGCACCTGCTGTGGACCTTCAGAACGATCTCGCGGAAGGGGACCAGGGGTCCTGTCATTCCGCCAGTCTAGAGCGCGTTCCGTAGTCGGGAGCGCCGCCGGAAGCGCCGTCAGTGAGCCGACTAGAGCGCCGAGTTGAAGCTCGACACACGCGCGACACGGCCGCTGGGCATGGGCAGTACACGGCCGAGCTTCTTGGCGACACCGGCGTCGCGTACATCGATCTCTGCGAGAGGGACACGGATCTTCTTCGCGGTGGCGAAGACGACAGAGGTCTGAGAGGTCACGGCGGCCGTCCTTGGTCATGTCGGTCGTACAGGAGACACCGCACCGTTGCAGTGTCAGCGGCTCGACTTTACTCTCATGAACTCGTGCGGCAACTCGGCGCGTGGGGACGAGACGAAAGCGTTGCCGGGGGTTCACGAACGGGTGCGGGACCGACCGTTCCGCTGATCGAGTGACACCTGATCGAGTGACAACAAAACAGCAGACGGGGGCGCGCATGGCCGACTTACGCGGACCACTGCACAGCATGGTCTTCCGAAACGCTGATCTGCCGGTTCTCTTCCATCACGCGGACGCGATCGCCATCCGCCGCCAGCGCGAAGCGGTCAACGCCACCCGCCGCCAGCTCCTGCTGCTGGTACTGGGTGCGCTGCTGACGTCGCTGCCCTGGCAGGGGAAGATCGGTGGTTCATTCCAACTCGTGAGCGCCTTCGGCGCGTTGGCGTACGCGGGTGTGCTTCTGGTCACGTTCCGCTCCGCGGGCCAGCGAGCAAAGTCGCATTGGCAACTCAACCGCTCGGCGGCGGAGTTCATCAAGTCCCTCTCCTGGCGGTACGCGGTGCACGGCGCGCCCTTCGACTCCGGGGTCGCCGGAGCCGCCGAACTGTTCGCCGGCCGTATGGAGGCGGGGCTCGCGGAGTTGCGGAAGGTGGGCTGGGAGGACCCCCGGGAGAGCCCGCCGGAGGCGGCGGATTCCGGGCGGGGCGCCGCCGGGGACCTGATCACACCCGCGATGCGGATGCTGCGGAACAAGCCCTTCGGCGCCCGCAAGGAGACGTATGTCAGGGACCGGCTGATCGAGCAGCGGAACTGGTACCACCGCAGAACGGTCGTCTCGCGCCGGGCCACCACCCTCTGGTCGGCCACCATCGCGCTGCTGACCCTGCTGGCCCTGCTGCTCACCGTCCTGCGGACGTTCTCGGTCACCGACTCCGGTGCGGTACTGGGACTGTTGTCGGCGTCGGCGGCGGCCTGTCTGGCGTGGAGCGAGATCCGCCGGCACCAGCCCCTCATCTCCGCCCACTCGTTGGTGGAGGAGGACCTGGCGGCGATGCACACGGCGATGGAGACGATGGTCACCGAGGAGCAGTGGGCGAACGCGGTGTACGAGACCGAGCGCATCGTCTCCCCGCAGCACACCGACTGGCTCGTACGCCACCGGAGTTGAACCCGGGGCGAAGGCGTGGAGCAGGTCGCCTCAGGCCCGCTCCACGCCCTCGCACCAGATCACCGTGACCGGCTTCCCGCGCTCGCGCGCGTAGCGCACGATGTCGCCCGTACCACCGGGACCGCGGGCCGGGCGGCCGTCCCAGACCGCGAGCAGCCGGTCGCAGTTGTCGGCGATGTAGGTGCCCGCCGCGTAGTACGCCTCGTCGGTGGAGTGCGGGTAGGCCATCCGGACCTCCAGGGTGGCCCGGTCCTTGAGCCGCCGGTAGCCGTCGAGTTCGGCCGGGTCCTCGAAATCGTCCTCGTAGTCGCCGCTGGGGATGACCACGGTCAGCTCGGCGCCGTGGTCCAGCGCGAGAACGGCGAAGAGCTGGTCCGCGCCCACCGCGAGGCTGGAGAGCGCCTCCATGGATCCCCCCTGGCCGTGCAGTACGGCCGCGATGGCGCCCCTGATGTGCGCGTACGCCTCGGCCGGGATGTTCCGGTGGCCGGTCACTCCGATGCGTTTCACTGCTTCACGGCCCCCCCGGTCCCTCTGCGGCGCACACCCTGGCATTCTCTCAGAGACAGGGGGCGAGCCCCCGTCCGGCGACCGGACGGAGACTCGCCCCGCGCTTGGACGAGCGTGTCGTCTACACGAGTGTGACCCCGTAGGCGCTCAGGGCCTCCGTCACCGGCTGGAAGTACGTCGTACCGCCGGAGGTGCAGTTACCGCTGCCGCCCGAGGTCAGCCCGATGGCGAGCGAGCCCGAGTAGAGCGACCCGCCGCTGTCACCCGGCTCGGCACAGACGGTGGTACGGATCAGGCCGCTCACGACGTCGCCGCTGCCGTAGTTCACCGTGTAGTTGAGGCCCGTCACCGAACCGCTGTGGATGCCGGTCGTGGAGCCGCGGCGTGTGACGGACATCCCGGTGGTCGCGTTGGCCGCGCCCGTGATGGTGACACTGCCCACGGTGCCCGGGTGGGCCAGCGCGGTGTTCGAGTAACGCACGAGGCCGTAGTCGTTGCCGGGGAAGCTGGTGCCGGCCGACGGGCCGATGCTCGTGGTGTGCGCGGAGCTGGTGTACCAGGCCGGCAGGCCCTCGGTGCAGTGGCCCGCCGTCAGGAAGTAGTACGTACTGCCGCTGCGGACGTTGAACCCGGCCGAGCAGCGCCAGCTCGTGGCGTAGACGGCGTCACCGCCCGAGATGAGCTTGGAGAGCGTGCCCGTGGTGCGCTCGACGCGCAGCGCGCCCGCGTTGGCGCCTGCGGCCCGCTTCAGGGAGTCGATCCCGGCCTGGGTGACGGTGGAGTCGGCCTGGACGACGAGGGAGTTGCTCGCCGGGTCGACGGCCCAGGCGGTGCCCGCGACATCGGCCTCCAGGACGGCCTCGCTCGCCGCGGTGAGCTGGCTCGCGCTGAACGTGGTGGCCTGGGCGGCGTTCGCGGTGGGTATCGCGAGGGCCGCCGCGGCGGCTATTCCGGTGGTGACGGCGATCAGACGTATGCGTCTTGCCACGCCGTTGAGGGGGTTGGTGCGCTTGATCCTCACTGGTCGTTCCTCCCGAAGGGAATCGGGGGCCCGTTGGTGGGGTTCAGGGGCCCGTGAGGCGCGGTCGGCGGCGCGGGACGTCCGGGGCGATCCCCGGGACGCGCCGCGCCTCGACCGGCGCTGCACGGGAGTATTGGCGGCCTCAACTCCCCCCGCAAGGGCGGCTTTTGGCCGCTCGGATGACCAGTGGGGCGTACGGTGCCCGGGCGCCGCGTGGGGTGCGGCACCCGGGCGGCGGACACACGCCGGTGTCAGTCCGTGAGGACCGCGCGCTCGCCCGCGGGAACGGCGATGGGAAGGGTGTTGCCGGGCGGCGGGAAGGGGCAGATGAAGTGGTCGGCGAAGGCGCAGGGCGGGAGCAGCGACCGGTTGAAGTCGACCGTGACCGTCCCGTCGGCGGCCGGGGCCGCGGGGCGCAGGAAGCGGAAGGGGAAGCCGCCGTGGCCGCTGGTGGCGTCCGCGAAGACCGCCCACAGCGCGCCGTCCGGCTCCACCGCGACCTGGAGTGTGTGTTCCGTACCGCCGGCGGTGAAGGCGATCTCCCCGCCGAGGCCGAGCCCCCGCTCCCGGCCGTCGGCGTTCTCGACCCGTACGGTGCGGCTCGCCTCGTACGGCCGGAAGCGGCCCGGCAGCGTCCAGGCCGGGTCGTACGGGGTGGCGTCGATGGCGCGGAAAGCGCGGCGCGCGGCCGACTCCGGATCGAAGTCCCTTACGGCCCACAGTCCTTCGCGGCGCAGCACGACCAGCCTGCGCGGTCCGGCCGCGATCCGGGACTCCGCGAAGGGGCCGGTGTCGGCGCCGAGCCCGATCTCACCGGTGAGGGGTTCGCCGTCGGCGGTCAGTCCGTCCCCGGCCGCCGCGCTCAGCACGATCGTGTCGCCGTCCTCGCGCCACCTCCCCGGGAGGCCGGGGAGGGCGCCGTCGGAGTGGTCGGCGAGCCAGTGGGTGCCGGTGAGGGCGAGCGGTCCGTACGGGGCGGAGACCGTGGCGGTGCGGTGTTCGTGCCAGCTCGCCCACTCCTGGGCGGGTACGGGCGGGTTTTCCGTTGTCATGCTGTTCAACCTTTCCATACCGGGTCGGGGAGCCCGAGATGGGAGCGCAGGGTGGTGCCTTCGTATTCCGTGCGGAAGGCTCCGCGCTCCCGGAGCAGCGGGACCACCCGGTCGACGAAGTCGTCGAGCCCGCCCGGGGTGAGATGGGGTACGAGGATGAAGCCGTCGGCCGCGTCGGAGGAGACGAAGGTGTCCATCTCCCGCGCGACGGTCTCCGGCGCGCCGACGAAGGACTGCCGGGCCGTGGTCTCGATGACGGTCCGGCGGATGGAGAGCCCCTTGGCCTCGGACAGCGCCCGCCACCTGGCGGCCACCGCGAGCGGGTCACCGACCCGTACCCGGCCCTGGACCAGGGAGGAGTCGGGGTCGGGGTCGATCGCGGGGAGCGGCCCGTCCGGGTCGTACCCGGAGAGGTCGCGGCCCCAGACCTGCTCCAGGGCGAGCAGCGCGTTCTGCGGGGAGACCTGTTGTGCGCGGATCTCGGCGGCGTGCTCGCGCGCCTCGGCGTCGGTGTCGCCGAGGACGACGGTGACCCCGGGCATGATCTTGAGGTCGTCCGGCTTCCTGCCGTACGCGGCCAGCCGGGCCTTGGTGTCGGCGTAGAAGGCGCGGCCCGCGTCCAGTGTGCCGTGCCGGGTGAAGATCACGTCGGCGGCGGAGGCGGCGAACTCCCGGCCCTCGTCGGAGTCGCCCGCCTGGATGATCACGGGGTGGCCCTGCGGGGAGCGAGGGACGGTGAACTCGCCCGCGATCTCGAACTGCGGCCCGGAGTGCGCGAAGGGCCGGGGCGTGCCGTACGGGGCGCCCGGCGCGGGCGGCGTCCAGGAGTCCCACAGCTCGCGGGCGGTACGGACGAACTCGGCGGCCCGGGTGTAGCGGTCGGCCCGGTCGAGGTAGCCGCCGCGCCGGAAGTTCTCCCCGGTGAAGGCGTCCGAGGAGGTGACCACGTTCCAGGCGGCGCGGCCGGCGCTGAGGTGGTCGAGGGTGGCGAGCCTGCGGGCCAGTTCGAAGGGCTCGTTGAAGGTGGCGTTCACGGTGGCGGCGAGGCCGAGCCGGTCGGTGACGGCGGCCAGCGCGTTCAGGACGGTGAGCGATTCGGGGCGTCCGACGACGTCCAGATCGTGGATGAGGCCGTTGTGTTCGCGCAGCCGCAGCCCCTCGGCGAGGAAGAAGAAGTCGAAGGTGCCGCGTTCGGCGGTCCTGGCCAGCGCTTCGAAGGAGGAGAAGTCGATCTGGGAGCGGGAGCGGGGGTCGGCCCAGACGGTGGTGCTGTTGACGCCGGGGAAGTGCGCGGCGAGATGGATCCGCTTGCGCGCCCCGGGGCGCGCGGGCGAGGCCGGGGCGGTGGTCCCGGTCGGCTGCGTGGTGGTCCCGGTCGGCGGCGTCACCCCGGTCGGCGTGGTCGCCCCGGTCGGCGTGGTCGGCTCTGTGGTCATGACGCTCCCCCGGCGGTCGTGTACTGGTTGGCGGGCCGGGCGAGGCCCAGGTGTTCGCGGAGGGTGCCGCCCGGGTGGAAGGTACGGAAGAGGCTGCGGTGCTGGAGGACCGCGACGGTGCCGTTGACCAGGCGTTCGAGGTCGCGGTGGGGTTCGACGGGGGTCAGGTGGAAGCCGTCGACGGCGCCGCCGCCGTGCCAGCGGGTGATGAGGTCGGCGAGGTCGACGGGCCCGCCCCGGTAGTGCGCGCCCGCCGCGCCGGCGGCGGTGTGCGCCCCGTTCGCGGGGCCCGCTTCCCGCGGGTGTTCGCCGTCGTGGAAGTCGAGGGTGAGCGCGGCCAGAACCCGCAGGGTGGAGGGGTCACGGCCGTGGAGGGCTGCGCGGGCCCGCAGCCGTTCGCGGAGGGCCGCCGCCTCCCCGGGCCGGCCCGCCCTGATCAGGACGACGTCGGCGTGCCGGGCGGCGGTCTCGGTGAGGGCGGGGGCGCGTCCGGTCGCTATGTCGACCACGGTGACGGGGTGCCCCTGCGGCGGCCTCGGCACGATGGACGGGCCGCGCACGGTGAACGTGGCGCCCTGGAAGTCGACATGGTGCAGCTTGTCGCGGTCGACGAAGCGTCCTGTCGATGTGTCGCGGATCTCGGCGTCGTCCTCCCAGCTGTCCCAGAGCCGGGCGGCCACGTCGGCGACCTCGCCCGCCTCCCGCCACAGCTCGGACGGGGGCGCGGCGGGCCGGCGGCCGAAGAGCCGGGCCTGCGCGGTGTTGGTCGACACGTCGACAAGCCATCCCGCGCGGCCGTGGCTCACCCAGTCCAGGGTGGCGAGGGCCGTGGAGAGGTGGAACGGCTCGGTGTGGGTGGTGGTGACGGTGGGGACGAGGCCGACGCGTTCGGTGGCGGGGGCGACCCGCGCGAGCACGGCGAGCGCGTCGGGGCCCGGCCGCTCGAAGGAGTCCCTGAGGGTCACGAAGTCGAGGGAGCCGCGCTCGGCGAGCCGGGCGAGGTCCACGTACGACGCGGCGTCGTACCGGGGCGGGCCACCGATCTCGGCGGCGAGGTGCAGGGGGCGGGTGGCGGTCATGACGGGCCTACCTTCCGGCTTCCGACGGGCTGGTCGGGCCCGTCCGTCGAGTGAGGGGACGGCGCGCGGCGTCCGGGGAGGGCGCGCGGACCGGGCCGGCGGACGCCTCGGCGAGCAGGGTGAGGACGGTCCGCGCGGTGGCGTCGTTCTGGCGGAACGCGGGCCCGCCGGTACGCGGCCGGGTGAACGCCCCGCTGGAGCGCGCCGTGGTGTACGGGCCGAGCGAGAAGCGGCGCGGGTGCGGGCGGCCGTCGCGTTCCACGAGCCGGCCGTCCCCGGGGTCGACCCGCACCAGCCCGCCCGGGGAGATCGCGGCGGCCCCCTCGTCGTACAGGGCGCGCAGCAGCGGGCTGAGGGTGCGCTCCGGCGAGGGGTCGGGGAGCCGGGCCTCGACCAGGGCGCGGGCTTCGACGTACTCCCCCGGTACGGAGGCGCTGCCGGCCCGGAAGAGCCCCTGGCGCTCGTCGGCCTCGACGGTGGTGCCGGCGCCGAGGAAGCGGACGACGCCGGCCCGGGAGAGCGCGAGGAGCTGCCGCAGCCGGGGCCCCGGCGGTCCCGAGGCGAGATGGCTGAAGAAGCCGTGCCACCGCCCGCCGGGGTCGCCGAGGTCGCCGAGGCGGACGAGCTGGCCGTAGACGGAGAGCAGCCCGAGGAAGACCCCGAGGTCCGCGCTGTGGGCCGGGTCGTGCCGGCGGGCCAGGTCACCGGTGATGTAGGTGCGCAGGCCGCCCTGGAGCGTGTCGTACGAGGCGAAGCGCGCCCCGTCCAGCGGCCGGTCGAGCGCGGCGAGGTCGAGCCGGTCGGCGGGGTCGGGGACGGCCGCGCCGACCAGGGCGTCCAGTTCGGGGCTCCCGGGGTCGGCCGCCGCGTACTTCTCCTCGAAGTCGGCCCAGCCGACGAGGGTGCGCCCGGGGTGGGCGGTGAAGAGCCGGTGGTAGTGGGCGAAGCCGAGTTCCTTCTCGACCAGGGGCCGGATGTCGCGGGCGTAGTCGGGCCGCTCGGTCCGTGCCAGCAGGGCGTCGATCTGCGCGGGTCCGAGGAAACGCGGCAGCGGGGGGCGGTCACCGGCCAGCCCGTAACCGATCTTGGAGTGGTACGGGACGCCGCGCCGCGAGCCGACGTGCAGGACGGGTTCGCGCCCGGAGGGGTGGTAGACCAGCTCGTCGGACGGGGCGTCGCCGCCCGTGTAGTGGCCGCCGCGCCCTTCGGTGAGCAGCACCATCAGATCGACGAAGGCGAGCCCGAAGCCGCGCACGAGGACGGGCTCACCGGCGGGCAGCGCGGAGAGGTCGCTGTCGGCCGTGAAGTCCGGCGGCAGGTGGAGCAGCCCGTGGCGGCGTGCGAATCCGGCCAGCTCCACCTGTTCCGGGTCGGGTTCGGCGTCAAGATGGCCGAGGGTCAGGACGACGAGATCGGCCTCCAGCGGTGCGGCCCGCCCGGCGAGCAGCACGCGCTGACGGCCGCCGCGCTCCCCGGAGACGCGCAGCGCGTGGGTGGGGTGGAGATGGACCCGGACGCCGGGTGGCAGGGCGGCCACCGTCCGCTCGTACACCCAGCTCAGATAGGCGCTCTGGACCCGGCGGCTGGGGAAGCTCTGCCCGGTGAGGGCGGCGATCTCGGCGAGGAGCCCGGCCCGGCCCCCGCCGTCCTCGGACGGGGACACGGCGGCATCGGCCGGGGGCGCTACGGCGAGGCGGGTGCGGCCCGCCGTGATGTCGCGGGCCCACGCGTCGAGGGCGGGGCCGGGGCGTACGGGGCCCTCCAGCACGACCGAGTCGTCGGTGAACATCGTCACGTCCTCGGCCATGGAGTTCATCCAGAGCAGCGGGGACTGGTCGCGACGCCAGATCCGCCCCGCGCCGGGCGGGAACGGGTCGACGAGATGGATGTCCAGCGGCAGACCGCCGTACAGGGACGGCGCGTTGGCGGCGATCCGCTCCAGGAAGCCGGTGCCGCGCGGGCCCGCGCCGACCACGACGACGGACGGGGTGACGGGAGGTGTGCGGACGGGGTCCGGATCCGGTGACGCGGGCATGGGAAGGCTCCGTGGATGCAGAGATCGAACACGGGAGGTGCCTTCACGCGGAACGCGGACGGACCGAGCCCCTCAGCGGGGTCCGTCTGCGGGGATGAGGCTATGCGGCCCGTACGGCCTGTTGTCAAGCCTGTCCGTACTGTGAGCCAACCGTCTCAGCCCGGCACGGGGCCGGTTGACTCGGAAACGGATGCCTGTTCCACTTGGGTTCATGTACTCGCAGCAGTGGCTGGTCAAGCGCTCCCACATCGACTTCGGTCGCGTGTGGTCCTCTTCCTGTTGAGCTGACGCCCTGCTCCGCCCCGTGTTCTCCCGGCGCTCGCCGCGCCGTTTTCCGCGTGCCTTCACACGCAGCGCTCCAGGCTCCTCCCCTCCCCTCGTGCCCGCCCGTACGGTCGTCCGACGCGCGCCCTCAGGTGCCGTCAGACGCCCCCGCGGTCGCAGCAGCCACAGAAGTTCCCGCAGGTCTCACAGCAGTTACCGCACCCTTCACAGCAGTCGCAGCACTCACAGCGATCGGCGTCGCGGCAGGAACCTTCGCGCTTCCGCCGCGACCAGGGACCCTCGTACTCCTTCGCGCAGCACATCCGGCAGGTGCGGAGAAGCCCGGTGAAGACCGCGCAGCCGGCCGGGAACCCGCGCTTCCCGGGCGGCTTCCCGGGGCCCTCGGGGAAACCCGGCGGGAGCCCGCCCGGGGCGTCGTGCGGGGCGCCGCTCCCGGTGTGCGCGCACCGTGTCGTGCCGAAGGCGCGGTCGACCGAGGCGCGCAGTTCGTGCGTGAGCAGGACGTGCGCCAGGCGGTCGTCGGTGAACTCCGCGTCGCGCAGCGCGAGCCGGATGCCGTGCACGGCGTCGTCGGCGAGCCGGCGGGCCCGCGCGCGCGAGGCGCCGGTCGCGGTGAGCGGGTTCCACGCGCCTGATACCGCGTCAGTTCTCTGATCTCCACGGCGTCCAGGAGGTGCGCGAGCCGCCCGAAGAGCCGCCCCGCCTCGGCCGGCGGCGCCCTGTTCCCCGGCCGCCCGGCCAGGACGGCGGTGTACGCGAAGGCCGCGGCGGTCGCGGTCTCGGCCGGCTCGGTCACGGTGAGCAGCGGGGTGCCGGGGCGGGCCAGGGCCTCGATGCCCGGCTGCCGGTCGACGGCGTCGACCAGGACGGCGGTGTCGAAGCCGAGCTCCGCGCCGGTCCGCGCGCCCGCCCGGTCCAGGTGGCGACCCGGCGCGCGGCGGCGGCCGGCGGCCCGCGCCGCAACGGCCCGTCCCCGTCGGCGACGTGGTCCCGTATCTTCGCCGAGGCCGGCACGCGCGAGACGGCGGCGGCGAGCCGCGCGCCCTCGCCCCGCGCGACCGGCGCGGTCCGCGTGCCGCGCGGCGGACAGGGCCCGGCGGTGCGGCGCGGCTCCGGGGCCGGACCGGTCTGAGCCTCCGTCAGGACCGGGACGATCAGGCCGTCGTCGTGGGTGACGACCCGGGAGAGCCGCCCGTGATCGGCGCGAAGTGCCAGGCAGAGTCCACAGAGATGGGCCGTCCACTCCGCTTTGAGACCGTTGCCGAGCCGATGCGTGCGGGGCCCGACGATTCCGAACACGACGTTCCCCCGGGTGCCGTTCCGCTGTGCGCGAAGCATCGCATCGAGCGGCCCGTTCACCCGGACGACGTCAACGTCACCCATCTGGCCGGAACGTAATATTTTGCACCATCTCAGGGCCCGTATCCTGGAAGAACCTTGACGAATCGCCACATCTTCTGCACCAGTACCGTCACGAATCGCCTGCGCGCCGACTATCCCCTTGGCGCACGATCCGCATGATGGACGACGATAGGGATAGGGAACTTCAAGTGACCGCGGTGAAAGGAGGCGTCCATGGGATCGGTGCGCAAGGCGAGTGCCTGGCTGGGCCTCGTTGAGGACAACGACGAGCGTTACTACGACGACGAGTACGCCGAAGGTTCGGAGAACGGCGAGACCTGGCGGAGCGAGCCCCGTATGCGGGTCGCCCCCGAGTCTCCCGCCCAGGAGCAGGACCGCAGAATCGCCACGGTCTCCCCGGAGTCCTTCCGGGACGCCCGGGCCATCGGCGAACTCTTCCGGGCCGGCACCCCGGTCATCATGAACCTCACCTCCATGGACGCCGGCGACGCCAAGCGCGTCGTGGACTTCGCCGCGGGACTGATCTTCGGTCTGCGCGGTTCGATCGACCGGGTCGCCACCCGGGTCTTCCTGCTCAGCCCGGCCGACACCGAGATCGTCACCGGTGACGCCGTCGGCCGCCCGCAGGACGGCTTCTTCAACCAGAGCTGAGCAGGGCGGCTCACCGGAACGCGTCGAGGCCGGTGAGCGCCTTGCCCAGCACGAGCTGATGCATCTCGACGGTGCCCTCGTAGGTGAGCACCGATTCGAGGTTGGTCGCGTGGCGCATCACGGGGTATTCGAGCGAGATCCCGTTGGCGCCGAGAATCGTCCGCGCGGTCCGGCAGATCTCGATCGCCTCCCGTACGTTGTTCAGCTTGCCGAAGCTGACCTGTTCGGCCTGGAGCCGGCCCGCGTCCATCCGCCGCCCCAGATGGTGGGCGAGCAGGATCCCCTTGTGCAGTTCGAGCGCCATGTCGGCGAGTTTGGCCTGGGTGAGCTGGAAGCCGCCGATCGGCCGGCCGAACTGCTCCCGTGTCCGCGCGTAGCCGAGCGCGGCCTCGAAACTGGCGCGCGCGGCGCCCATGGAGCCCCAGACGATGCCGTAGCGCGCGTGGCTCAGACAGCTCAGCGGCCCGCGCAGCCCGGTCACCCCGGGGAGTACGGCGTCGGCGGGCAGCCGTACGCCGTCCAGGACCAGTTCGCTGGTGACCGAGGCGCGCAGCGACCACTTGTGACGGATCTCGGGGGCGGAGAAACCGGGGGTGCCGGCCGGCACGAGAAACCCTCTGACCCCGCCGCCTCCGGCGCCGTTCCCGCCGTCGTCACCCTCGGGGCCGGTCCGCGCCCAGACGACGGCGACGCCCGCCACCGAGCCGTTGGTGATCCACATCTTGCGTCCGTCGAGCACCCAGTCGCTGCCGTCGCGCCGGGCGTACGTCCGCATGCCCGACGGGTCGGAGCCGTGGTCGGGCTCGGTGAGGCCGAAGCAGCCGATGGTCGTGCCCGCCGCCATCCCGGGCAGCCACCGCTCCTTCTGCTCCTCGGAGCCGTAGCGGTGGATCGCGTACATGGCGAGCGAGCCCTGGACGGAGACCAGGGAGCGGATGCCGGAGTCGGCCGCCTCCAGCTCCAGGCAGGCCAGTCCGTACTGGACGGCGCTCGCACCCGCGCAGCCGTACCCCGTCAGGGACATGCCGAGCGCGCCGAGGGAGCCGAGTTCCTCGGCCAGTTCACGGACGCCGGGCAGCTCGCCGCGTTCGTACCACCCGGCGACGTGCGGCAGTACCCGGTCGGCGGCCCAGGCGCGCACGGTGTCCCGGATCGCCCGCTCCTCCGGATCGAGCAGATCGTCGAGACCGAGGGGGTCGCCCGGGTCGAAGGGCGGCGGCTCGGCGGCTGACGGTACGGACATGGCACGCCTCCGGCGGCTCGCACGGAACGGACGGTGAGTCGATCACGACACACCGCATCGGCGCCGAACGTTACGGCTCAGCGTGGAGCCCGTCCAGACCCGGCCCGGGCGGGTCCCCGGCCCGCCGGCACGCCCGTCTCGGGTGAGGTGCGCATGCGGGGCGGGCGGTGATCGGCCGGCCGGGGCCGCTCGGCGCCGCGCGCGGGCGGGCGCCCCTCGGGCGCGGAGGACGCGGCGGGCCCGGAGGCCACGGCGTGCGTGCCTTCCCCCTTGTCCGCCCTCTCCTTGCCGGCCTGCTCCTCGGCGGCCTTCTTCTCGGCGGTGGCGGGCGCCGGGCACTCCATGGCCCGTGGCAGCCGCAGCGCCGCCAGCGCGCCGAGCAGCAGCAGACCGGCGCTGACCAGCAGCGTCACATGGAGACCGTGGACGAACGACTCGCGCGCCGCCGCCCGCAGCGCCTGCCCCGCGGGCCCGCCCAGCCGGGTGGCCACCTGGTACGCCTCGCCGAGCGAGTCCGACGCGGCCGTGCTCGCGGCCGGCGGGACGCCCTTCAGCGATGTCACCGCGGGCGCGTACACCGCGTTCATCACGCTGCCGAGCAGAGCGATCCCGATGCCCGCGCCCAGTTGGTACGAGGTCTCGCCGATCGCCGCCGCGCCGCCCGCCTGTTCCGGCGGGGCCTCGCTGAGCATCGATTCGTACGCCCCGAAGAGCGTGGTCTGGAGCCCGAAGCCGAGCAGCACGAACCCGGTGGTCAGCAGCGCGGGCCGGTCGTGCTGGCCCATCATGACCAGCAGCAGGACGGCGACGGCGGTGAGGACGAACCCCCAGGCCACCATCCGGCGCGGCCCCACCCGGCGCAGGGTGACGGAGCCGGTGACCCCGGCGGCCATGGCGGCGAAGGTGAGGGGCAGCAGCCGCAGCCCGGTCTCCAGCGGGCTGAGTCCCAGCACGAGCTGGAGGTACTGGACGGCGATCAGTTCCAGGCCGACCAGCGCGAGCATGGCGAGGACGATGCAGCCGACGGAGGTGGAGAACGTGGGCCTGGCGAACATCCGGACGTCGATCAGCGGATGGGCCCTGCGCCGCTGCCGCCGGACGAAGAGGACGAGGAGCGCGACCCCGACGCAGAGCGGGGCGAGCGTCATCGGCCCGAGCGGCCCCTCCCCCGCACCGAGCCGCTTCACGCCGAAGACCACCCCGAGCACCCCGGCCGCGGCCGTCAGCGCGCCGAGGACGTCCCAGGGGCCGTCACCGGCGCCCTTGGACTCCGGCAGTACGAAGCGGCCGAGCGGCAGCAGGAGCGCCAGCAGCGGGAGGTTTACCAGGAAGACGGAGCCCCACCAGAAGTGTTCGACGAGGAAGCCGCCCAGCACCGGGCCGACCGCGGCCCCGACGGCGGCGACCGCCGTCCAGATCCCGATGGCCATGGCCCGTTCACGCCGGTCGGGGAAGACCGCGCGCAGGATGGAGAGGGTGGCCGGCATGATCATCGCGCCGCCGACCCCGAGCAGGGCGCGCGCCCCGATCAGCATCAGTGGGGTGTCGGCGAAGGCGGCGAGCGCCGAGGCGACCCCGAAGAGCGCGTATCCCGTCAACAGGACCCGCCGGCGCCCGATCCGGTCGCCGAGGGTGCCGAAGAGGATCAGCAGCGCCGCGCAGACGAGCGGGTAGGCGTCCACGATCCACAGCAGCTCGACCCCGCTCGGGCGGAGATCGGCGGTGACGGCCGGTACGGCGACGTGCAGCACGGTCGCGTCCAGCGCGACCAGCAGCAGGCTGACGCACAGGATCAGCAGGACGATCCAGCGGTTCGCACCGCCACCGGCCGCACGCGCCCGCGCTCCGGCCGTGGTGGTCCCGGACATCTGCGTACCTCCCAATGCGTCCCTCGCGCTCGGCGGGCCAACGGGGACACGGGTCCCTCGGGGTGGCCCGGCATCGACGGGCGAGTGAGCCGTCAGCGTACGCGAGTGTTCCCGCGTGGCGCGTGGTGCATCTCTCACCGCTCTGACCAGGGAGTGTGGCGTACGCCACGTCGCCCGCGCCAGGAGGGGGCCCCGGGCGCGACACGAGCGTGAGGGAAATTCCGCGCGACGCCTCGGTGAACTAATTCGGTTCCGCGGAAAGACACTCCCCGGAACGGCGTCCCGATGAATAGGGCCGAAGGGCCCTGGCGATTTCAGGAACGACTCCTGCGGAAATGTGATCCGAGACATAGTCCACATCACATCGTCATCACGAAGGGACCGGATCGGCCGGGTCACACACTCACTCGCTGTAACGTCTTTTACGTGCGTACCGACATCTTTGCCCGCCTGGACCGGGAGCCGGAACCGCCGAAGATAGAGATCCCGCGGATGAGCCGCACTCGTAAGGTTCTCTTCGGCGGGACCTTGGCGTTCTATCTCGCCATCGTCATCGCCGTGCTCGTCTCGTCCTCGCTGGTGATCATCGACTGGAAGATCATGCTCTTCCGGCCCTACCAGCAGTGGCCGGCCGTGCACCCCTACCTGGACTACTTCGTGGTGCTCGGCCAGCGCGGCCCGACGGCCGTGATGATCGCGGCCTGGCTGGGCTGGCGCTCCTGGCGCCAGCACACCCTGCGCCCGCTGCTGACCCTCGGCGCCGCGCTGCTGCTGCTCAACGTGACCGTCGGCGCGGTCAAGCTCGGCCTCGGGCGGCTCGGCCCCCACTACGCGACGCAGATCGGCTCGGCCGAACTCTTCGCGGGCGGCGATATATTTCCTTCGGGCCACACCGCGAACGCCGTGGTGACCTGGGGAATCCTGGCCTATCTGGCCACCACGCCCCGGGCCAGACGCTATCTCTCGGTCATGTCGTCGCTGGTGGCGCTCGGGGTCGGCGCGACGACCGTCTACCTCGGTACGCACTGGCTGAGCGATGTGCTCCTCGGCTGGGCCGCCGGTCTGCTGATCCTGCTGGGGCTGCCGTGGGCGGAGCCGCTGATCGGCCGCGCCGAGCAGGCGGTCTTCGCGGTCCGCGAGCGCTGGCGCGTGCGCCGGGGCCCGACCCCGACCGCCCCCGTGACGGGACCGGGCACGGAGACCGGGCTGCCCAGGCGCCCCGAGACGGTGCCCCAGGGCGCGCAGCAGGCCGTGGAGGGCACGCCCTGCGAGACGATCGGACCGGCTCACGGTGGCCGGACCACGGGCGGCCGGAGCACCGTACAGCTCACCACCGCCCAGCCCCGGCAGCACGCGGTGCGCTCGGAGCGGACCCCGGTCACCCCGGTGGGCGGCAGCCGCCGCCCACCCCGCTCCCGGCCCCTGACGGGCGGCTGAGAGCCCTCACGGGGGCGGTACGCACAGGCCGTCTCCCCCGCGACGCGACGAAGCCCCGGCTCAGGCCGGGGCTTCGTCGTACCGGTGGGTCCGTGGCGCTCAGCCGGCCCAGCAGCGGACGACCTTGCCGCCGTCGACCTCGAAGTTGAGCCGGCCGACGACGAACTCCATCGTGATGATCGAGCCCGGGGGCAGCGCCCTGAGATGGGTCCAGCCGCGCCCGCGAGCCTGCCGCTCGGCGCTCTCGGCGTCGAGTCCGACATAGGACTCGGGTGCGTCGTCGGGCTGTCGGGGGGGAGTCGGTATGGGTGCCATACCACTCACCGTAGGCGCCGGGGAGCCCCGAAGGAAGCGGAACGGAAGGTGACCGGAAGCCGTCCGATACCGGGAGAGGAACGTGCGCGTCGCCCGGCGGTCACGCTTGTGTCACAGGTTCCCGACACTCTCCGAGCGTGAACGGCTTCACTCTTACGGACCAGTCACCTCGCACGCGTCGATAATTCCGAAGCCCTGAAGATCGCATGAATTTCGCTCCGTGAATTCCTCTCAATAAGAGGGGCACAAACCGGCGTTACACAATGGGGGCGCCATGGGCATGCCGGACGAATTCACGATTTCCCCGCACCCCCCGCACGCGAGCCGCCCCGTGCCCGGCCGGCGCCCGCTGCCCGCCCGGCCCACGCCCGGCCGGGGCCCGTGGCCGCGGAGGCCACCGGAAGCAGCAACAGGATCCGGCCACCACCACGACGCACCGCCATCCCGACTTGTCGACTCATCCACGCACTGACCTGGGAGCTGTCCGGACCGGGGTACGGGCGTGCCGGTAACCCGGTCCGGCCGGGGCGTACCGGTTCCGGCCACCCGCCAGGGCGGCGCGCCGGACGGTTCGATTCTGTACGCCTGGGCGCGTGACCCGGGCCACGGCTCACCCGTTGTCTCTGTACGAGCCGGGAACAGCCCGGCCCACGCACCGAGTTCGAGGAGCCACCCGTGCCGCGCATGCTCGATGTCAGCGAGGACGTCCGCGCCGAGATCGGCGACGAGGAAGCCGACCGGCTGCTCGCCGGCGAGAACTCCCCGGGCAGTTACGACTGCACCTCCTGCCGGACCCCCGGCGACTCCGAACAGGAGCGGACCAGCACCGTTCTGTTCGTGGGCGAGGAGACCGCGGTTCTCGCCTTCGCCCACGCCACCTGCATCCCCTCCCAGGTCGTCCAGGTCGCCGAGGACCAGCTCCAGGGCGCCGTCCGGTCGATCACCGGCGGCGAGCAGCCCCAGCCGTCCCGGGCCGCCGCCCCCAGCGCCGCTCCCGGGCAGGCCGTACTCGGTGTCACCAGCGGTCTGGTGCTGCTGGAGGACGACCTGCACCCCGCCCTCGTCGTCGAGCCGACGGCCCCGATCGCCCGGCCGGGCTCCGACTCGGCCACCGACGAGTTCCTGTCGCTCCTGATCGAGCAGGGCTTCCAGCCGGTCAACACCCTGGAGTCGGTGCCCGCGCAGAACCCGGGCTGGTCGGTGCTGCTCGCCATGGGCCAGCTCCACGCCGTGCTCCAGCCCGGTACCGGCGGCGGCTCCCCGACCGCCTGGTGGCAGGCCCACCAGCCGCTCCAGGTCACGGAGGGGTGGCGGACGGCGGCCAACAAGTCGCAGCGCGTGCTGGTCTTCGCCGCGCCGGTCGGGTCCATCGGCCAGCAGCCCCGCGAGGACCTGCTGCGCGACGCCCTGGAGAAGGCCGCCGCCAACGGGAACCTGGTCGCCGCCCTGATGCCGCTGGCCGGCACGTGAACGAGGCCACGCGCCCCACCCGCCGGCTGCGCCCCTTCCCGGGGCCGGCGAATTCCCCGGGCAGCCCGCATCCGACGGACGGCGGGGTCGTTGGCACGTACGTGCACTCATACGACCCCTCGCGCCCGCAGTACCAGAGCCAGATCCCTTCGATGCGCCCGGCGCAGGACGGAGCGGACGGGTTCTCGACGACCCCGATCTACGACGCGCTCTACTCCGAGTTCCGCAGGTCCTTCAGAGCGCTGCCGGGCGACCGGAGCAACGAGGAGAACCTCGGCTTCACGGCGTTCGGCACCGGGCTGCACGGACCCCACCACGTCTACGGCGGCCACAGCGGTTTCGGTCCCGCGCAGACGCACTACCCGGGGTCCTGGCAGCGGGATCCCCGCCAGCAGCACATGGCCAGGACCGACCGGCCGGCGCTGCCCCCGGGGCCGCGTCGCGGGATCTGACCCGTTCACACACCGGAGCGGCCGCCGTCACGGCCGTACGCGGTGGGGGCCCGGCCCCGCGCAACCGGGCCCGGCCCCCCCCCGGGGGGGGGCCCCCCCCCCCCCCCACCATAAGTGCCCCCCCCAGAGCCCCCCCCCCAACGAGATTTTGTG